>NZ_JAXGWW010000146.1:0-5137 GCF_040773105.1 Lentilactobacillus sp. | reverse complement strand
CGGAAATCCTCAACAGTCGCTCGCTGGTTGGTCGGAATTTTAATTGTGGGTGCTTCAACCTTCAGTAAGCCGTTTGCCACCGCATACTCGGTTAAGCTTTTAGCCAAGTAATCAGCCTCCAAGTCCCAGTCAGGCTTGATTGTGATGACCTGGTCATGGGCAATTTGACTGGCTTCTGTAGACACCGCAGCTAATTGACCGGCTTTTAAAAACAATTGAACACCGTGTCCAGACTTATCAGGCTCATTTCCAATCACGATTACCCCTTGCTGATTCGGCAGGTGAATGGTCGTTGTTTTCTGATTGATTTCAACGTCAAGCTTCATGTTGTTTACCCCTTCAGATATTATTATTTAACCCATCATATCATTAATCCACGAAAAAAAGCCCATCACTCCTCATTTTTAAGGCGTCATGAACTTATTTTCAATCGAAGAAGAATGGTGCTTATTCAGTTGTAAGTTTGTTGGTTAAATTGCCTGACCACTTCCAGTTTTGAACTTCTGGAATATCAGTGCCGTATTGACGAATGTAATCGTGGTGCTTTTGGAGCATCGCGTCCATTTTGGCTTCAAAGTCATCGGCTTGATCCGCAAATGAGGTTCTGGAAATCGCGTCTTTTGCTAAGTGATAACGGTCCAGTTCGTTTAGAACCCGCATATCAAATGGTGTTGTGATATCCCCATTTTCGCGGTAACCGTGGAAGCTGATGTTGTGATTATGACGGTTATAAACCAGCCCACGGAAGGTGTTTTCAAAGCCATGGAAGGCAAAGATTACCGGCTTGTCGGTCGTGAAATAACGGTCGAATTCCGCTTGGGTCAACCCGCGGCTGTCTTGGTCTTCATTACTTGGGCGCAAGCGCAGAATATCAATGACGTTGATAAATCGTACCTTCAGCTTGGGAAAGGCTTCGTGAAGCAGGTCGATTGCGGCCAAGCTTTCCATCGTCGCTTCGGTACCGGCAGTCGCAAAGATCACGTCCGGGTCACCCTCGTCATTTGACGCCCAAGGAATAATGCCTAAGCCCTTGTTCACCAAAGAAGTGGCTTCATCCATTGAGAACCATTGTGGCCGTGGGTGTTTGGAAGCGACAATCAAGTTGATTTTCTCGCGTGTTTGAAGCGCGGTATTCATCACTGCCAATAATGAATTGGAGTCTGCTGGGACGTATTCATTCACAAGTTCGTGACCCTTTTCTGCCAGATGTCCAAGCATCCCTGGATCCTGGTGCGTGTAGCCGTTATGGTCCTGTTGGAAAGCGTGGGAAACGTTCATAATGTTCAATGACGGGTAGTCATGACGCCATGACTGTTCAGATGCCTTTCTCAGCCATTTATAATGCTGTGTGAGCATTGAATCAATCACCCGGGTAAATGCTTCGTATGAGGCAAAGAACCCGTGGCGGCCACTTAAGACGTATCCTTCAAGCCAGCCTTCTGCCTGGTGTTCAGAAAGCTGTGAGTCAATCACACGGCCAACTGGAGCCATATTTTCATCATTTGGACTTTTAATGGGTTCTTCCCACTGGCGTTTGCCGTAATCCAACATTGAGAAAAACTTGTTGGATTTGGTTTCATCGGGGCCAAAAGCTCTAAATGAGTTGGCATTGCGCTTCATGATTTCAGTATAGAAGTTCGACAAAATTTCGGTATCTTGAGCTTCTCTATTACCAGGCTTGTCAATCTTTAAGGCAAAGTCCTTTGGATCCGGCATATCCAATTTCTTCGGGTTAATCCCACCATTTACGATTGGGTTCATCGCCATTCGTTGATTGCCCTCTGGTGCCATTGATTTGATTTCGGCTTTAATTGATCCATTAGGATTAAACAGTTTTTCTGGTTGATATGACTTCAACCAATTAATCAATAAGTCTTTGTGGTCCATATGGCCGGCACTGACAGGAATTGGTACCTGGTGAGCACGGAATGAGCCGGCAATTGGGTTGCCGTCGAAATCAAATTTCGGACCCGTCCAGCCCTTTGGCGAACGCAGTACCAACATTGGCCATTGCGGCAGGGTGTCATCGTTATTATCACGGGCATGTTTTTGAATCTGCTTGATTTCGGTTACGATCGCGTCCATCGTTTTGGCCATTTCATGGTGAACTCGGGAATAGTCGTCAGGTTCGCCGTTGGTTTCGACAAAGTAAGGCTTCCAGCCCATCCCTTCAAAGTAGTTCGTCAAGTCCGCATCACTCATCCGAGACAAGATGGTTGGGTTTGAGATCTTGAAACCGTTCAAATTCAGCATTGGCAAAATGGCCCCATCGTGAATTGGATTGATGAATTTATTTGAGAACCATGACGCAGCCAAGGGACCTGTTTCGGCTTCACCATCCCCAATTTCAACTGCGGCAATCACATCGGGGTTGTCTAAAATAGCGCCGGTTCCATGCGCGATCGAGTACCCCAACTCGCCACCTTCATGCATTGAACCAGGAGTCTCTGGAGCGGCATGGGAAGCAACGCCGCCTGGGAATGAAAATTGTTTGAAAAGGCGTTGAAGTCCGGTCTCATTTTGGGCAATCTTTGGATAAATTTCACTGTAGCTGCCGTCAATGTATGAGTTGGATACCATGACTTGACCACCGTGGCCGGAACCTTCAATGTAGAACATGTTCAGGTTGTACTTCTTGATGACCCGGTTTAAATGGGCATACATAAAGTTTTGTGAAGCAATCGTACCCCAGTGGCCGATTGGCTTAACCTTCACGTCGTCGGCAACCAAATCACGTTTGAGTAACGGATTGTCCCGCAGGAATAGTTGTCCCACGGATAAGTAGTTGGCGGTGTTCCAGTACATGTTGACCTTTTGCAGATATTCATCGGAATCGAAGTTCGTCATATTCATAACCTCCTGAGTTTTCAGTAAGCAAACACCAATTTAATTATTGGACCGGTCCAAATTTAAATTACAACCATATTGTATGCCTAACTAGTTGGTATTTCAATGATTTAAGCATTTAGAAAATTTATTTTAATATAGATAAAATTTATATTAAAGAGTTCTTCTATAGTTATTATCTTGATATGTCTAACTTTTGGCGCACATTTTTCCGCTACATAACATTACAAATTCAAAGGGGCTGTTGGCAAAATATTAGTTTTGTCACAGCCCCTCGTTTCTCCTTATACTTCTAACTTACCTGGCCGAATTGTGGACTAACAAACAGCTTCCGGCCGTATAAGCCACACTAATAATGCTTATACCTCCGAAAATGCAGGTACTTGGCTAAAAAATACGCTAAATCACATAGCCACGTTTCCAATCGTTTCATGATTCATCCTCCAAGACATACATCACCCGCTCGAGTTCGCCCAAGGCATCACCCGGATTTTGCCACTGAAAGTCATATCCCAGTGACAGATTCCGGTAACGGATGCCGTTTTCGACCACGTTATTTGGCATATGGGAATGCCCGCTTAATGACAATTTAACGTGATTTTGCTCAAACACCTGTCGATAGCGGTCACTTCCCAGCTGATACAAAAAGCGATCGTACAGTGGAATCGGCATCTGTCGGGTCAGCTTCTTGGTTGGTAGCATGTGACTGACAACGAGCAGCTGCTTGTTCGTCAGGTCCAACTGATTGATCTGATGCTGCCAGGAAAAAATTTGCCTGGTTACCCAGTTGCGATCACGGCGATAACTGATTTGATTGCCGTTGATATACATCTGATCGGGCCAAACGTGTTTGGCAATCACATTGTCGGCATACCGTGGCCCCTTGTCTTCAGAGAAATGATTGGCAAAGGTGTAATCATACCAGCCGTTAATGCCCGTAATGAACCAGTGAGCCGTTTCAATCGGATGCCGGGTCAGGGATGTCGGCAACTGATCCAGCTTCGCATAAGTTGCGCGAGAAGTTTGTTGAATTTCGGCGACTGATTTTTCGCGGGGATGATCCACGTAAAGGTCGTGATTACCAATCAGCGTCCGAAAAGGGACTGACAAAGCCGCAGCGAGCCGGTCATAAAATGCCAAGTTTCGCTGCAGCCCGTTGGCGGAATCGCCCATTAAAACAAGTTCATCCAAGTGCTTGTCATAAACCAACTGCTCAAGAACCGCCGTAAAGTCATACTGACGGTTAAAATCGATATGTAAGTCTGATACAAATCCAATCCGCATGATTACCTCCTGGTGGTCACTTTTCTATATCTTAACGCGCTTTGAAATTAGTTGTTTCAAAAAATAAAGATCTTTGAAAAGTCGTAATTAATATATAGCGTGCAAAAATCAACTTGATTGATACGTATTTTTATACGTGCTATATTTAAAACACACCAAGGAGGTATGGTGGATGGACTCCAGAACCATCATCCAGATGTTAAAACATGATGGTTGGTACAAAGTTAGAATCCATGGGGACCATTGGCATTTTAAACGCCCTCAAAAGCTTGGGATTGTAACTGTGCCACATCCTCGTAAAGATATTCCAAAAGGAACGTACAATAGCATTCTAAAACAAGCGGGGCTCAAATAACCGTGCGTTTAACAAATCAATGGAGGTTATCACCAATGAAATATTTGTATTATGCTTTATTCAAAAAGCAATCAGATGACAAAATTGAAGTTACATTCCCTGACTTAGCCCCCCACGCAGCAACATATGGAACAACGATGTCAGATGCCCTTCATATGGCTCATGATGCCTTGGAAGGCTACTTATTAGTTGTTGAGGATTTACACGAGAAGCTGCCTAAGGCTTCAAGTCCAGAATCATTAACGCATGATACAAGCCAGCTGATCATTCCTATCGAGGTCGACACAACGTTGGCACGGGAACGTGAAGACAATGTAAGTATCAAAAAGACGTTAACAATTCCAAAATATTTAAATGATTTAGGCAAGCAAAAAAGCATCAATTTCTCTGCCACACTCACGGATGCCTTAAAGCGCAAGCTCAATATTTTATAACCTTTATGATTATTCAAATTTAAAACCGGAAAGCCAAAGGTCATCGAGGCTTTCCGGTTTCGTTTTATTTTAATATCCCTGTTTGTAAAATTAAGTTAGAAATTTAAAAAGCCATTTGTGATAGACTTTTGAGTGTTGAAATCAAAAGAAAGGCTGATCACAAATGACCTATACTCATCTTACCATAGACGAACTCACTACAATTTATTCCTTTTGG
>NZ_JAXGWW010000145.1:0-5149 GCF_040773105.1 Lentilactobacillus sp. | reverse complement strand
GAAAGCTTTATCATTGGCATCATGATTGATCATACCCATTCAAGATTTGGAAAGAGCCGTCCCTTTTTCTTGTGGTATTCCGTTCCGTATGTGGCGTTTGCAATTTTAACCTTTGTGACGCCCAATTTTTCCTATGGCGGCAAACTTATTTGGGCATACGTGACCTACCTTGGATTAGGGTTTCTGTATACCGCCGTTAATTTGCCGATCACGTCGATTTTACCAACGATGTCTCAGAATACCCGCGAATTGACTTTACTCGGAGTTATCCGCCAATTCTTTGGTAGTTCCGTTCAAATTGTCGTTGCCGTCTTCACCTTGCCGCTGGTCTGGTTGTTCGGTCATGGTAACCAGCAGAAAGGCTTTTTGGGGACGATCATCGTTTTTGGTGCGATCTCACTAGTGCTAATCCTTAACACCTTTATTCACGTTCGAGAGCGGTTTTCAAATCCACACATTGCCCACCAGCCGGTCAAAGTCGTGTTAACGATGCTGCGGCATAATCAGCCGTGGATTGTAATGTCGATTGTGATTTTTATGTATTGGCTGGTAACGGCGATTAAAAACCAGACGACCATTTATTACTTCAAATATACCCTTGGCAATGAGGGCCTGGTTCCCTGGGCAAACGGGTTTACCTTAGCTGCCCTAATTGGGGTTTTGATGATTATTCGTCTAACGGATCATCAAAGCAAAAAGAAAACCATGCTTCACGGGATCTTAATTGCACTCGCCGGACAGGGGATTATTGCGGTTGGGGTTTATGGCAAATGGCTGTGGGTCTTATTTGGCGGTGTCTTTATCAATTCAATTGGGAACGGCATTATCATCGGCCTGGTTTCAATTATGATTGCCGATACCATTCGTTACGGTGCCAGCATGGGAATTCAAGCGGAAGGAATCTTGGCTTCCACGGATGATTTTGGCGTTAATTTTGGTCTTGGAATGGGTGGCTTGGTTACTGCCGGTCTGTTTCATTTGTCGGGCTACGTCGCCAATCATTCCCAAAATGCCGCAACTTTAGTGATGATTAATTGGAACTATGTCTGGATTCCACTGGTTATTTACGCAGCGATGTACGTTGTTTTAAATTTGTACGATGAGCAGCGAATATTAGATGCCGTTGAAAAATAGCTTTGGATAAAGTTGATAATCGACTTTACCCAAAGCTATTTTAGTCTGGCTTATTTCTTTTGATCGATCAGAACCGTCCCCTTCGCTGGGTTTTGATCAATTGCACCCACAATTTCGTGCGGCGCGTACAATTCCTCGAGATAATGGATATCCTCGGAGGTTAACTTGACTGATAAAGCAGCGACGGCGTCATCCAAGTGACGAACCTTGGTTGAGCCAATAATTGGAGAAGCGACGCCTTTTGACCATTGCCAAGCCAGCGCAATTTGACTCATGGAGACGTGATACTTATCGGCTAAGTCGCTGACCCGATTAATTATCTGCAGATCGTTTTCTTCTGCACGATCATATTTACCCATGGCAACGCGATCGGTTTTACTACGCAGCGTACCAGACTGCCAGTTCTTATGACTGAGGTGGCCAGCTGCAAGGGGACTGTACGGCATCAAAGAAACGTTTAGCTGCTGACAGATTGGAATTAATTCCCGTTCATCTTCCCGATACAGCAGGTTATAGTGGTTTTCCATCGCTTGAAACATCGCCCAACCGTTATCCTTGGCAACTTGCTGCATGTTCATGAATTGGTAGCCATACATTGCTGAAGCGCCAATTGCTCGGACCTTTCCGGATTGGACAAGATCATTTAATGCTGACATGGTTTCTTCAATGGGCGTTTCGTAGTCAAACCGATGGATGATGTATAAATCGAGATAATCTGTTTGAAGGCGCTTGAGGGAACCTTCAATTTCTCGATGAATTGCCTGACTAGAAAGTCGGCCAGGATTAAAATACACTTTTGAAGAAATCACAACCTGATCACGAGGAATCCCATTTTCTTTCAAGGCCATGCCAAGATATTCTTCACTGGTTCCCTTGGAATAGACATTTGCGGTATCAAAAAAATTAATTCCCTGATCCAATGCGTGGTCAATGACGTGCTTGCTGTCGTCGTAGTTCAACGACCAATCATGCATAGTCCCCGGTTGACCGAAACTCATGGCGCCGACACAAATCTTTGAAACGTTGATATCCGTATTTCCTAATCGAACGTATTGCATAACACACACTCCCCTTCATAGCTGTTCCTACATATGTTTCTACACCAGAAATCCTACACCTTGAAGTAAACTTCAAGTCAAGCTGTAAATGATGTCCATTGAAAAAAAGGCGTTCAATGTACAAAAGCACAATGAACGCCGATTTTAGTTAACTCACTTATTATTCCTTGGCCCCCGCCAATTCAAATAACTGGGCCATCTTGGCCGACCCGTCGGCGTGGAAGCTAAAGGCGACTTCACTGTAAGTTGCCCAGTTGTTTAATTCAGTATCTCTGTGTTCGGCGTCACAGGTTAATAATTCGTTGCTGGCGGTTTGAGCGGTCTTTTTATAAGAAACGTAGCCGTTGGAATTATAAATGATGGTTGCGCCCTGGCCCGAATTATAAGTGGAAATCCCGTAAGAAGTGAAATAAGTTGGTAAGACGGCCATCACTTCTGCGTAACCACTGTTTGATGAATTGTACGATTGACCGTTTGGCCGCACGTGGCTGAGTTTGGTCCAGAGTTCTTTTGAACGAACAATCGCTTTGGTTTTGAGGGATGCGCGATGCTTGAATGCTTTTAGTCCCTTAGTTACCCGGTATGCGTTAATCTGTTTGAGATATTGTTTTTCAACTTTGCGTGCCAACGTCGATTCCTTTATGTACTTCACCGTCAGCGAACTTGGCATGCTTTGATAGGTGTAGTTTTGCTGAACCTTGTGGGGAACGTAGCCTTTGATGGTCTTGACGTAACCAGATTGTGTGTTTGGATAGCCGCTTGTCGTGTAGGTGTAGGTTGTCCCAAAGGCATTGATCCCATTTGAAACACGGGTGTAGGTGATTGGTGCCCGAAGTTGTTGGCCGGTTGTGGAGACATAGTTGACCGTCATCGTTTTAGCGGCCTCCACGGTGTTTCCCAGGACGCCCGCACCGACTAGACTAAGGCCCACGCCGAGTATTGTTAATAATTGATTTCTTAATTTCATCTATATTCCCCCAATACGGATCTGAAATTGTTAAGAATTTCTTAAGTGTTTGCAATTTCATTATAGCAAATTATTCCGTAGGGGTTCATTAAAATTAAAACTATTTGTTTGTTTTTCGTGTTTGAATCCGTTCGATTGCCCGCGCCACATGGGTAACGATCGTCCTTAAGGCAAGTCCAATCCAGATGACAATTAGAAAATATTTTGGCGTGAAGTAGGCAAAGACGAGGTAGATGACGCTGATTCCCAGCATCACTTCTGAGGCAAGATATTCCTCACGGTCATGAGCAGTCATTTTCATACCGTCTTCTTCTCCAATGTCGACAACTTCATGGAACATGACCGCTTGAGTGAAATTGACCAAAATAATGACAACTGAATAAGCCATTGAGGGCATGCGCTCCATAAAAGCGTCATTCAGCCAACCGGTCGCGAACGGCGTTAAGCTAATGAAAACCAAGTAGTAAATGTTGGTAATTGTCAGAAGCGGTGTGGTTCGCTTGATGCCGCTCAGTAATTCTTGGTGGTAGACCCAATACTCTGAAACAATTCCAAAACTAATGAAATAAATCAGTAAGTGTTTGATCAAATCAATCATCGGTCCCCGTGCCGTGCTGACAGGTGACTTGATATCCAGTACCATGATGGTCAAAACAACGGCAAATACCCCATCCGAGATGCCAATTAAACGTGATTTCGAATAATGAAACATCGCATTCATTTCCCCTCATATCAATTGTGCCCCTGCACTTATGGTTTTATTTTACCGCTGTTGGATTGATCGGGGTAGGAAAAGAATGGGATGTGGCGTGGCCCCACTCATCCACAACAGATGGCTCGGCTGGCTTTTAAAGTTGATATCAGCAAAAAAGCATTTGGTTATGTAGATTGCTGACAACATAGCCAAATGCTCTAAATGATTTTTAGTATTCTTCTTTAATTTCAAAATTTGATTGGGTTTGAACGTCTTCGGGTTTATTCAAAATAATATCTTTATTATTTTGTTGAGGGACAACGTCTTTTCGATAAAACAGCAAAACGATCAAACTACACAAAATTCCAACGACCGCAATTGCAACGTCAAACCACATGATATTAACAACGCTTGTCTTAGAAATCAGGGCGGTTACAACGGGGATAGAGAATGAAGCAAGACCACTAGCTGTATAGTAAATTCCTGTGATTCGGCCTTTGGCTGTCGGGAATAAATCACCCATTAAAGTTAGCCCAATTTGCATTACGCCACCTGCTGCAGTACATCCGATAACAAATGATGCGAGGTTCATAACTAAATCATTGGTAAATAAAACAATTGTTAGCAATGCTATAAAAGAAAAGGTCGTATCAAAAAGCATAAACCAGGTAGGCTTAATCACGCGTTCGACTAAAATAGCAGTCGTGACAACTCCAACAATTGACCCAACACTGTAGATTCTTTCAAGCATGCGAGCATGGTTCATATCCAACACAACATTCATTCCATATTGGGTTAACCACTGGCTGACGAGATAAAACGTGGCCATTGAAATGTAGCCAAAAATTGTTAAGACAACTCCGAGGAATAAACGTTTCGGAGTAAGAACGGATGGAGCTGTTGCCACTTTTTTGGCTTCCTTTTTGGCTTTTGGTTTGAAGAAAGTTTTTGGGAACTTTCGATTATGAACGAATACGAAGTTGACAATTAACGCACTTGCGCAGAACAAAAACGACCATCCATACCAGACGTGAAAATGTTCCAATGTTGCAACTAAAATGGGAAGTATTAACTCGCCAATCGATGCAAATGCTTTAATCATAATATTCGCGGAGGCTTGGTTATTTGGGAACAGTTCCATCAATGCCGGGTAGGTTCCTGAATCTAAAAATGAGTTGGCCATCCCTGCGAGAATTCCAAAACAATATGCTTCAATCATTGATTGAGAAAAGATAATGCCAATAAAGAAAGCTGTATAGGTGAGAATTCCAAGACGGACAAATAGTTTACGTCCAT
>NZ_JAXGWW010000144.1:0-5169 GCF_040773105.1 Lentilactobacillus sp. | reverse complement strand
TGCTTGTTGAGGAGTCTTGGGTTCCTCTAATGGGACAAATCCACCATCGTGAGTATTGAAAGCAGGTTCATCAAAAAAGTAATCTGTATAAACTTTTCTGTCTGACATTTTATCCGCATCCTTTGATTATTTTGGATTCAAGTTAATAATACTACTAAATTAGACGCCGATACAGGATTTGTGGCATAATGGAATTACAAGAGGAGGTGGCACTGTGGCAGATGTAGTATCTTTCGACAAGTTAGATGAGACAGTCAGCAATAAAGCAGTGGAAGACTTTGTCGATTTTTATCTTCGGTGGTTCAAGAAAAATGATCTGGAAATTTTGGCTGAATATAAGATTGATTATTATCTAGCTGATATTAACCACTATATTTTTGAGAACGAGTCCTTCACTCCTGAGCAAATGAAAAAAGAATTACTTGAACAACGCGGTCAAGACCTTAAACACGTTATTTCAGTAATTAACCCAGAGTATTATGGCAACGGTAGTTTGGTAGAAGGTTCATGGGATAAATGGTACCGGGAAAAGTTTGAGAAGGTTCCGGAACGCGACTAGTCTTTTGAATATACTTTCAATTGTTAATTTGCTATTATTGAGCTATATAGAGTAGTGAGGAGGGATTTTCATGGCTAAAGAAAAGACCGAAAAATCAAAGAAAAAGACAAGTTCAAAGAAGCTTCAATACAAGACTGATGTTGACGTTCACCAAATGGTAATTAATAAGTCGGTCATGTCTTTGAAAGTGCCGACTATTCTCGCTCAAAAGGAAGCACAGGGGTTGTTGACCAAGGCCATTGACGATGGAATTACCCCTTACTACCTCAGGCAGGAAACGATTGAGCGGCTGAGCGGATTTAGCCACCGGGAGTGATCACTTCCTTTCGCCGAATTTGAATCAGCGGGAAACACTTCAAATTTAAACCAAACAAATAGACTGGAGACAAACCAACGTTTGCTTCCAGTCTATTTGTTTGTGGGTTAGAAAAGTGTTTCAAAAACTATGGTAAATCGAAGAAGTGATCTGTTACAAAATCTAAATTGGTTAAATACCCCATGGTTACTTGGTTGCGACCTTTTCAGGAACCGGTTCGTAGAGCTTCCTGTCCAGAAGATTCTCATCGGATGCGACGGCAATCGCAGTCGTCGTATCTCCAACCACGTTTAAAACCGTTCGGAACATGCCGGAGAACCAATCAATTCCAGCCAGGATGGCAATACTTTGCATTGGTAAGCCCAAAGTGGGAACAACAATTGTCAAAGCAACCAGACCGCCGCCGGGAACGACGACCGTTCCCAAGCAGGCGATGACGGACAACAGGACAATTTTAACCATTGATACTGGTGAAACAGACAGTCCATACAGTTGGGTCAACGTTAAGCAGGATAGTGACAAGTACATTGCCAGCCCATTGCTGTTTAAGGCCATCCCCAAGGGTAAAACCAGTTGGCTAATCGATTTTTCAACCCCTAGCCGATCTTCGGCATCCTCCATTTCGATTGGAAGCGAGATTGCTGAAGAAGTGGTGGTAAACGCCACCAGAATAATTCTCGAAAAACCGCGGACAAGTCCTCTCAGCGGTACTTTTGCATACCAACTGATAAACCCAAACAGGACAATCAAGAAGGCAACACTGCCGACACCAAACGCAGTTAAAAATTTGAGCAGCGGTAGGATCACCTTAATCCCGGAGGTTGCGGTCACCCAGGCCATTAGCGCGGCAATACCAATCGGAGCGAGCTTCATCACCATCATGACCAGCTTGACAGTTAGCTGGTTGACTTGTTTGACGAGACTCAGGACCTGGTTGAATTGACCATTGGTATTGGCCCGGTTGAGGACAATTCCAAACAGAATTGCGAAGATGATAACTTGGATTACATTTCCCTTCGCAAGGGCATCAAAAATGTTAGTGGGAAAGAAGTCCAAGACGGTCTGACTAAAACTCGTCGTTGCCTTGGCAACCGTTCCCGTTGTGCTGACGGAAGCCAGCTTAATGCCACTGCCAGGGTTGATGACGTATCCAATCAACAGTCCCAGCATGGCGGCCAACAGAGTTGTGATCAAGAACCAGCCGGCAGTTTTGCCACCCAATCTTCCCAGTTGATCGGATTTTAAGCTGCCGAGGGCCTCGATAACGGCTCCGAAAATTAATAAAACGACCGCCATTTGAATTAAGCGTAGAAAAATATTTCCAAGTAGCTGAATGCCGGCAATCTTTGGACCAAATGCCAATCCAAGAAGGGCGCCGACAATCATGCCAATTCCAATTTGTGCCGTTATACTGATGTGTTTCACAGTGTATCCCCCAAACTTAATAGGCTTGTTGGTGGAGACTTTCGGTTAACAGCGTCACGCCTCGCTCCAAGTCTGCTTGAGACGTATTTTCGTCCGGGGCGTGACTGATACCATTAATGCTTGGGACAAAAATCATCGTGGTTCTGGTCATTTGGGCCATAATTTGGCTGTCATGACCCGCGCCGGATGCGAGTTGGCTGGATTTGAACCCCAAGTGATCGGCAATCGTTTGATTACGGGCCAACATGGCTTGATCAAGTTGGGTCGCGTCACTTTTGGCCCAGCGATTAACACTGCTGGTAATCTTGGAACTGCGCGGTGTTTCCACCACTTGATGAAGTATTTGTTCGAACTGATCGAGGACCGCTTCTTTTTCATGGCGCGTGTCGATCGTGAAATCAACTCGTCCAGGGATGACATTTGACGTATTAGGTGATACATGGAATTCACCCACGGTAAATGTCAGTTGCGGATCCACTTGACGGGCGTTTTTTCGTAAGTCGGAAATCAGGTCAACGGCCATCTGCAGGGCATCCGCTCGGTCATTCATCGGCGTGGTTCCAGCATGATTGGCAATGCCTTTGACAGTGACTGTAAACCGGCGTTGGCCGACAATTGATGTGACCAGGCCAATTTGTAAGTGGTGGTCAATTAACCGCGGCCCCTGCTCGATGTGCAGTTCGGTGAAGGTCACTGGTAATGCGGGCAAATTGTGGCTAACCCCAGGGCGGTCTAACTTTGAAACCGCAGCTCGTCTGGCGGCATCAAAGCTGATGCCATCAGGATCGCGCATCGCCAAATTGATTGGTTGGCCGGTATAGTGCTTGGACCCGGTAAAGGTTTCCGGAAAGCGGCTGCCTTCTTCTTCGCTAAAGGAAATTAAACGAAGCGTTTTTGAAGGTTGCCCATTATCGTCCAGGAGCCTTTCAAGTGCTTGAAGACCACCAAGCACCCCGTAAAGGCCATCGAATCGACCCCCTTGTTTGACAGTGTCAACATGAGACCCGGTCGCAATAACCTGTTCAGGATTCGTTTTTCCGGGAATATCCAGATAAGCGGTCCCAAAATCATCAACGGTTCCCTGAAAACCAAGGTCGAGCCCCCACTGGATAATTTGCTGTTGTGCGGCGATCCAAGTGGGAGAGTAAACCAGTCGGTTTTGGCCAACCTCACCTTTTGATAAATCATTAATTTGATTCAAGCGATGTGCTAATTGATTTAATTGGGTTGTTGTCATCTGGCTGCCTCTACTTGGCGGCGCTGACACCGGTGAGTGGGGATGAGGCAACCGCACCATGTTCGATGACGCGGCCGGGTTTAGCCAAATAAGCTTTGCGGCCGGCTTCAACTGCCAGCTTGAAGGCTTCAGCCATGAGCGGGATATTTCCGGCGGTTGCCATTGAGGTGTTGGCCATAACCGCAGCTGCCCCCATTTCCATGGCTTCGGCAGCTTGACTTGGACGGCCAATTCCAGCGTCGACGATGATTGGCAGGTCAATTTCATCAATCAAAATTTGAATCAAGTCTTTGGTTGATAATCCCTTATTGGTTCCAATTGGTGCCCCTAAAGGCATGACCGTTGCGGCGCCAGCGTCCACTAATTGACGGGCAATATTTAAGTCCGGCAGCATATACGGCATGACAATAAAGCCTTCATTGGCCAAAACTTCAGTTGCTTTTAAAGTTTCGTAGTTATCCGGCATTAAATATTTCTTGTCGGGAACGACTTCCAGCTTGATGAAGTTACTTCCGCTAAGTTCGCGGGCAATGCGGGCCGTTCGAATTGCTTCTTCAGCATTGGTCGAACCAGACGTGTTTGGCAAAATCGTGATGCCCTCCGGAATATAATTGAGAATGTTTTCTTTTCCGGTTGTGTTGCGGCGAAGGGCCATGGTGATGATTTGGGCCTTCGCGTTATTAATTGCCGAGTCAATTAAATCATATGAATATTTCCCAGATCCTAAAATAAACCGGGATGTAAAGGCGTGACCGCCAATCATGAGTTCATCTTTTTCATTTGCCATGAATAAATCCTCCTCAGATTTCTGTGTTTCCTAGAATTAAGCGGGTGATCATGTTGGCTTCATGACCGGCTGCGATCATGACCCGGGGTGCCATTAACCCTTCGGCGCCCAGCGTGACACCATCTCCGGCAATATAGAGGTTCTTTCGGGGATGCTTGGTGGTAATGGTATTGGAGCTGTGCACCCCGGCCATTCCGGTGCCCATCACAATCGGCTTATCAGGATAAAATTCTGAAGCTGCATCCAGCAGCATCGCCTTTGCGGCGGGGTTATCGAAAGCCTCGCAGATAATGTCGGCGTCTTCAAACAACTCTTTAACATTGTCGTGGGTGATTTTAACCTGGTGAGTTTTGATCTCGATAAATGGATTAAACTCTTGAAGGTTTTGTTTCAAAGCGACTACTTTTGGCATCCCAACCTGGCTGAGCTTAAATTGTTGCCGATTTAAATTGCTTAATTCGACTGAGTCAAAATCAATTAGGGTCAGATGACCAACCCCAATTCGAGTCAAGGCAATCGCGATGTTTGACCCCAATCCGCCGGCACCGGCAATGGTGACGTGGGCTGCGGCCAGCTTGTCAGTTGAGTCTTTGACGTTTCGTTCCTTCATGCCTTGATAAACGTCGTTATAGCTTGATCCTTGAATTTCTGGTTCCTGCATGTTGTTAATCGACTCCTTTTATAAAGTGAGCGGATCCAAGCGGTTAGAAATCGGATTGTAAGTCTCCTCGGAAGTAAATACCCCGGTTTTGGGGATTTGCTTCCGAGGTGCTTACAAGGAGATTTCTGCTTGGAGGAGCTGTCCTAAGAAAGTGAGCGAGTCCAAGCGGTTACAGGTAGACTAC
>NZ_JAXGWW010000143.1:0-5183 GCF_040773105.1 Lentilactobacillus sp. | reverse complement strand
AATTGCGACTAACAACGTTGTGACCAGTCCCAGTGTGGTCACATGGACGACGCTCAAAAAATAAGTGGGACCTAAACAGCGGTTAGCTTCCAGAGAAAAAGAGAAGTTTCGGCGATGAACGAAGGCGTTCATCGCCGAAACTTTTTATCTTTCCTTTTACCTAGCGAAAACGTGTTCCGACGACCGCAAACGAAGTGCAGCGTCTAGTCCCGTGGACGACGACCCAGACTCCTACTGCATAAGCAAAAAGGTTCGGCGATGAACAAAGGCATTCATCACCGAACCTTTTTACTTTTCCTTTTACCTAGCAAAACGTGCTCCGCAAACCAGCTTTCTCCGCTTAGTCCAATAACGGCCTTTAACGCAAAACCGCGTTAAAGGCCGTTATTACACTAATGCTCCGACGGCCATGAAATGCCTAGTAGCTAATCGGTTTGCTTCGCACTCCGATTTGATAAAAATGTTCGTTTCACGTTTCTTTTTACCTAGCCGAAAACGTGCTACGACGCAACTGATGCTAACTTCTAAGGGGAATTCAACCAAAGCCCCAAGTTCCGGGGCTTTGCTTAAATTCCCCTTAGAAACCGCATCACCCGTTGCTCGGCGCACTCTCCGTCATTTTTCCATCCATTATCTGATAGACCTTATCCGCATACTCCAACAATCGGGTATCATGCGTTACGACCACAACCGCCTTATCTCGTTGCTTTGCCAAGTCTTGGAACAACTGGCCTACCTCTTCAACCTTTTGACTGTCCAGCGCCGCCGTTGGTTCATCCGCCAACACAATATCCGGGTTGGCATACAACGCTCTGGCAATCGCCACCCGTTGCGTTTGACCTCCCGACAACTGACCGGGGAACTTGTCGACCAAATTGGAAATCCCCAATTGCTTCAACAAGCCCGCCAAGTCTTCTTTGTTCAAGTTGCCTTGACGCTTAACTTTATCAACGAATTCAAACTGTTCTTTCACTTTTAAATATGGTACCAAATTATATGACTGAAGGACAAAACCGATTTGGTTCAATCTTAACTTGTCTCGTTGGGCCTTGGTTAACTGCTCAACCGCCTTGCCCTCAACTTCTACCGAGCCGGACGTTGGTGTTTGAAGACCACCGGCAATCGTCAAGAAAGTACTCTTGCCCGATCCGGATGGGCCAACCACCAAAATCAATTGGCCCCGATTGGCCGAGAAATCAATGTCGTGTAATACGTGAACCCGGCTGATGCCGCTTCCGAAAATTTTATTTATCTTTTTTAATTCAATAACTGCCATGATTAACCTCCAATCACACTCACTGGGTCGACGGTCGCAATCTTCTGGGCTGGAATGGCGGCACCGATGACTCCCATAATCATCAGGCCGATTGAAATCCAGATCAAAACCGGAATGTTAAATGCCATTGGCACACCAACTGGAATCAACGACCCCGTCAGTGCCGCAATCACACCACCAAGAACCACTCCTGAAGCCATCAAAATGACTGATTGACTGGTAATCGTGGAGACCAGTGCCCGGGCTGGAATCCCTTGTGCCCGCAGAACTGCGTAAGTCGGCAGTGCCTGCATCGTTAAAATGTATAGGAATACCGCAATTAAGACCAATGAAATAATCATCAAAAATCCGATCATGAATCCAAAGGTCGTATTTTGTGCGGAATATCCCGGTAATTTATTAGTGAATTCACTCATTGAATACGTCTTTAAATTGGAATTATGAGCGTTATACTTGGCGTTTCGTGAAACAATCGCACTTCCGGCCACGGGCACGTTACCCATCCCCCGGATTGCCTTCCACGATGGCAGCGTGCCGTAAATCACAGGTGAAATGTTTAACTTGGCGTTTTTGGTAAAACCAACAATTTTAAACTTTTGGCCAAACGAGTTTAACGTCAACTTATCACCGATCTTATAGCCCGATTCCTGAAATTTCTGATCAACTACGACTTCATGCGCGCCTTTAAACTGATGACCAGAAGACACCTTCAAGTCTTTGTATATAAAGTCGCTCTTTCGCGTACCCAGAAATAGTGCAGAAATCTTTTCCTTGCCCTTGTACTTGGCAACCACTGGGGTTGTACCAATCAGCGATTCCTTAGACGTCAGGTTGTCTTTTTTAGCCTGCGCATTCGTAATCGTTGATTGTGACAAGTTAATGTTTGAATCCTTATTCAAGACAATGCTCTTGGCATCCCACGTCTCAATCGCCTGCGTATTTTCGCCGGCAAGTCCAAATGCCAGACTGGTTAAAATGAAGATCAGATACGCAATCAAGGTGACCATGGCGATAATCAGTCCATACCTCAATTTTTCGTGTCTGATTTCTTTAAGCGCTAAATACATTATTTCTTCCCCTTCCCTGCTAACAGATTTAATGCCTCAGCCAATCTTTGCATGACAATTGGCTGTTCCTTTGGATTAATGACGATTTCTTTGATGGCTTCATGGCTTAAAATCATAGTTGCCCATTCCTGTGAGCTCACCGTTGTCGGATCAACATTGTCCTGTGAAACCAGCGATTCATTCTTCATCAAATGCATCTTGATCAAGCCAAAATACTGGCTGTCCTGGGCCCCTTTGACGAAAGCCTCGACCTGATTTAAATAAAATTGCGGATCAAGCTGGCCACTAGCTTTGTTGTGGATATCGCTGTGAATGTCCTGCATTGCAATGCCGTACAAATATTTATAAGCATCAATTAAATCATCGAAATACTTATAAAAAGCCCCTCTCGCAATGCCGGCCGTCTTCACAATCGGTGCAACTTGCGCAATTGCCAGCGGCTGTTCGCTAAATTCTTTTAGTAGTGCCTGTCGAATCTTGGTCTGCTTTTCGTTACTTAAATGAGTAAAGGTTGTTGATACCATGTTTTCCTCCCACATGACGCCGTGTCATTAATCTATGAACCGAGTATAATACGTGAGTGACATCGTGTCAACAATTTAGCTTGGAAATGTTTCAGACCCGTGTTTGGGTGCGTAAAAAGGCCAAGGCAACGGGTTTGCACTGTGGTTGTCTTGGCCTTTTGGAGTTGCTTGGCTGTTATTTGGATGTTGATTTGTTTGGTGATCTGCTGTTATTTGGATAAAACGTGTTTCGACGACCGCAAACGACGTGCAGCGTCTAGTCCTTTAGACGACGCAACTGGCGCTGCTCGTCACACTCTGAAATTCCATCTTGGATATTGATTTGCTTAGTGATCCCCTGCTATTTGGATAAAATGTGTTCCGACGCAACTGACGCTAACATATAAGGTACCGGTAGTTTAAATCCAAAATCGGGATTTAAACTACCGGCACCTTATATACCGCGTCACCCGTTGCTCGTCACACTAAACGTGCTACGCAAACCAACTTTCTCCGCTTAGTCCAATTAGCGCCTTCAACGCAAGACCCGCGTCAAAGGCGCTAATTAAACTAATGCTCAAAAGTAACCCGGTTTGCTCCGCACTCTGGTCATTAATACCCCGTCGTCGACCTCAACAACTCTGGGTTTCTATTCGACAGCAACAGTGCGTGTCCCGTCGCATCA
The DNA here is from genome assembly GCF_040773105.1 of Lentilactobacillus sp. Classification (NCBI taxonomy): domain Bacteria; kingdom Bacillati; phylum Bacillota; class Bacilli; order Lactobacillales; family Lactobacillaceae; genus Lentilactobacillus; species Lentilactobacillus sp. Next base: position 1,652 of record NZ_JAXGWW010000143.1, on the reverse strand, counting down.
AAGATCATGCTTTCAAATTCACGGTGTGAATTAAACCGCGTGTACTTAATGTCACTTGGTCTCAAACTACCGCGACCATTTAATTTCCGTGCCGGCAGCGTTTGGATCGAATCATCCGAAACGAGATACAATCTGCCGTTATGCGGGTTATAGCCCATGGCCTGTTGGTGGGTTCCCGTTTGTTTCCGCAAGAGCTGCTTCGTTAATTTCACATGGATTGACCGGCTGCCTAATTTGGCCTTATAAATCTTCACGTGGCCGGACGAAATTCCCCACCAGTAAGCATTCCCTGAATTATCAAAGGTCAGGTCATGGCCTGCTGGAACCATCGCCCCACGATTATTCATGTGGAACTTGATGGCTCGGTTCGGTTTTAGTGACGACATGCTGATCCGCTGAATCGTCGACCAAGTCGTCGGCTTCATATCAGGTCGGTCGCGCCACATCCAGATAGCGTGCTGTTTCTTGTTGTATGCCAGCGATTGGCCGTGACCCACATTGAACATCGGCCCAACCTTCATCCCAGCAGTCTTCTTCGTCAGTGCATCTTGTGCCTGGCTCAAGCTCATGTTGTCCAAGGTACTGCGATTGTAGCGGACAATAAACCCTTTACCGTGAAATTGGTGGGGCGCATACAAGACGAACAGGTACTTACCGCCAAAAGCGGCTGCTTGCGGATTGGTGACATCCCGACTGGATTTTCCCAATGCCATGTGCGTATTTGGCAGCAAATACTTGGTCTTTAACGTCCACTTGGTGCCATGAACGCTCTTAATGGTTTCGCGGCCGGATGGATTTTTCGACCAGCCATAGTTGCCTGCTTTAACGAACTGAACGTTGCTGTTGTTCAAAATTCGCAGACTTGAACCCGAATACTGACTGATGGCATTACTGCGTTGAACGTATGTCGCAGCATCTACCGTCCCAACAAATGATGTCCCTAGCAAAACTGCCGTGGCTATTCCCACGGATAACTTACCAAATTTCATAATACCCCTCCAGATATGTTGTTTATTTGATATGTTGATAACAAAATTGTACCACCCATTTGGGAGAAATAATGATATTATTAACACTTACCGCATGAAAATTTCACCCATCACCAACTAGTAAGAATGGTTAGCTTGAAGAACCTCTGGACAGTGGTTAACCAGCAGGTTGCCTCGAGAACTGCCATCATAGGCAATCCCTTCAAATTCCCGCTTCGGCCCAAATTGAGTCCACTCAAAGCTGTTATTCGTCAGATGCCCGTGACCATTAAGTTTCTTAGCCGGGAAGCTGGCAATTGACGCGTCCGACAGCATTAACAATCGTTTGCGCACAGGATTATACCCCATGCTTTGAATGCGCGTGCCGGGCAAATGCTTCAGCACCTGATGCGTCAACCTGAAATGAACTGATTTATGGTGAATTTTCCCCTTAAAGATATAAGCACCCCAACCAGGAAACGACCAGAAATAGGCATTTCCGGAATGATCGAAGGTGAGATCATGACCACCCGGAACGGATACGCCGTGGCTGTGGAGTCGGAAACGAATGGCGTAGTCCGGCCGCAACGTCGATGCCTTGATGTGCTGGATGTATCCCCAGTTGCTAACAGGAATTCGGGGAGCCTTTTCCTTGTCCCGCCACATGTATAGCCCGTGGTTCTT
>NZ_JAXGWW010000142.1:0-5261 GCF_040773105.1 Lentilactobacillus sp. | reverse complement strand
GAGGACGATCACGGTCGACTTCATATTTTTGGAAATCGCTGACGCTCAGCTGATTAACAATTAGCTTTGCAAGCGAAGTGGTGACTGCCTGCGCGTGCTGTGCTCGACGGTTTACAAGATAAAATTGATTTTTGGATACCAAATATTTTAATTGGGCAAGTACCATTTCTATCTCCAAGCAGGACACCACACTTTCTATAATGCAGTATAGCAAGTTTTTTAAAGGACTGCTACTAAATAGTAGCAGTCCTCAGCTTGATTTGTCGTTTTCCATAATGGAATAATTTAAACGCAATGATTCTAGTCCTTTTCATAGGGATGTTCTATTAATCCTAATTACAAACAAAAAAACGATTCAGCGAAAAATATTTTTTCGTTAAATCGTTTGTTTTGTCGAAATATATTTCGAAGGCCGCAAACAACATGCTGGGCCCAATTGCGTGGACCACGCAACAAATGCGAGTGACACGCTATTACTTAGCTGGCTTCTGTTTCAAGAAACGTTGTAAGTCTGATAATTCTTTGTTCCGCTTAATATCTTTTTTACGGTTAACTGGACGACGTCCTTGTACGCCGTGTGGATGACAAATTCGCATAATTAGACTCTCCTTATTTTGTATTATGACTTCATAATTCCAATAGACTAAATTATTATAATACAAGTCAATGCATCAACGCAAATCAATCTGCGATTTCTCTATGATTTCTCATTAAATGTGGTATTCTTAAAGACAAAATGAACGGTTGAGGTGATTAATTTGACAGAACAATATCCACAAGCATTAACGATTGCAGGCTCTGACAGCGATGGCAGTGCCGGCATGCAGGCAGATTTACATACATTTTTTAGACGCCACATATATGGAACAGCTGTGATGACCGCTGCGGTTGCCGGAAACAGTTATGGTATTCACGACTCAGTGACCCTGCCATCATCGTTTATCGACCAGGAATTCAAAGATTTAGCGGATGACTATGACGTCCGGGCCAGCAAGACCGGCATGCTGGCCGATACCGAGCTTATTCGAACCGTCATCCGTAACTACCAAAAGTACGACTTTGGCCCACTGGTCGTGGATCCGGTTATTACCACCAAGCACGGCAATATGCTGCTGGAAGAAAGTGCCTATAAGACGCTTCGAGACGAGTTAATTCCGTTAGCAACCGTCATTACACCCAACTTCTTTGAAGCCCAAAAATTAGCTGAAATGGACATTAATACCAAAGACGACATGTTCACTGCCGCCAATAAATTAAAGTCACTCGGCGCCGACAACATCATGATTAAGGGAAGCCACCATAATCCGGGTCAAACGGAGGTCTCAGACTATGTTTTGCTCGAATCGGGTGAAAGCTTCTGGTTAACCGGCGACTTTTACGATACCGACCGTAAAAACGGAACTGGCGACAGCCTGTCTGCCTGCATCGCGGCTGAGTTGGCACGCGGAAACGATGTCAAAACAGCTGTAAAAATCGCCAAGAAGTTTGTTGACGTGGCCATTGAAAATGAGATTAACGTTGGTCATAAGTTTGGACCGATTAATCACTGGGCACCGGGGTATCCGGAACCGTAACACTCACTTCTCGATTGCAATCTTTAAAAGTAAGACCAGCTAACAGTTTGTTGGCTGGTCTTTTGTGATGCTTAGGATTGTTGAATTTAATACTGTGGTTGTTTCACTGTTCCTTAGCCAAAACTCTCGAGCCAGCTTTCTCCGCTTAGTCTGCCACGCACAACTGCTACATAGTCGAAACGTGCTCCCCAGAGCAGCAACCTGCGCTTCCCCTGCTACCTAGCCGAAACGTGCTTCTCGAGCCAGGCCCCTCCGCTTAATCTGCCATGTACCACTACATAGCCAAAACGTGCTCCCCAGAGCAGCAACCTGCACCTAAGCCAACTTTGGGTGAAATCAAACTCGATTTCACCCAAAGCCAGCTTAGGCTCCGGTTGCTAACCGCTCTGGTCCGCACTCTAATCCCTGAACACCTCCACATTCTGCAGATAAGTCATCTCGTCCGTTGAGATTCTTGACTGGAGCTTTTCCGCCAGCGCCGAATCTATTTTTCCCGTCTGTAAGGAATCCTGGATCAATTCGTATTCACTATGGAAAGCTCTCATGAACATTTGGTAGACGATATTCATATCGACATCTTCGCCGTTAATTCTTCTGTGCCGAGTCCGATAGAATCGCTTCACCATATTGGTTTCAACGCCATTGTCACCCTGCTGGGTCTTTAAGAACGCCATCACCGCTTCGAAGCCGGCCTTTTCAATCGGCAAAATATCTTCACCGTGCTTTTCAAACTGCTCACGCCAATAAATTTCTTCAAGCGCGACCGGCGCTGTCAAAAACGCCTCCTGCGCGCGGTTCAAATCCTTATACATCGTGCCAATGTGGAGACTGAACCGAATTCTTAATAAGACATTCTTCCATATTTTTTCATCAGCCGAAAAATTGCTTAAATTTAAAAATTTTGTGTAGTAAGTTAATTCGTCGTCGGTTATTTTTCCGTCATCATGTAATTTCTGAGCCGCCTTCAATTCAACTTGATGGCTTTCACTCATCAATTGGCGCCGCAAGTGTAAGTTTGGTGTACTGTCCAGAACCAGTTGCTGCTGAAGCGAATCAATTACAATCTGGGCCTCCGCCGGGTGTTCTTTTTCCTTCAAAAGGTCGCTGATGGCCGCTTGGATCATCCGCTTAACCCAACGATACCGTGGCTTTCGCTGGTCCTGGCTCGGCAAAATAATCGGCACGAAGATTGTCGGCATAATCAAGCTGGTTAAAATAACCACCGCAGCCACAAAAATCATCATTCCCCGAAAGGCAAATGGCTGCCCATTGACCGTGTTAGGCATCGAGAAAGCAAGTGATAAGGTAATTGTCCCGTTGGCGCCGCTAAGTGCCATGACGAGGCTGTCACGCCACTCATGCTTCGACTTAACCCGTCGCTTCAACATGTAGCGACTCCAAACCAACCGTAAAGCGCCTTTGGCAAGATAAACACCAATCCCAATCAACACTAATTTCAAAATATTCCAATTTGGATTGGGTGCCTGATGAAGTGCCTCAACGACTTCCGGCAGCGACAGTCCCAGGAGAACAAACACAACCCCAGACAGCGTGCCGGACACAATTTCCCAAACATTGCTGGTGACCAGCTGCATTCGAGAAGACGTTAACCGCAGCTTATCCCTTTCGGATCCCTGAACCAGCCCTGCGGCAACCACGGCTAAGATGCCTGATAGCAATAATTTTTCCGCAAGTAAATAAATCAAAAACGGCGAAAGCAGCTGAATTAAAACCATAATAATAGGTGTATCGTCGTTGTAGCGGATTAAAAATAGCCGCGTGCTGACAATTACCACACCCATCAAGCTCCCGAAAAGCAGGCCACCCAAGAATTCCCACAGGAACATGCCAACTGCCAGCTTCAATGAGAAGGTCCCGGAAATAAAGGCTGTCAAAGATAAATCAAACAACACAATGCCCGCTGCGTCATTAAACAACGATTCATGCTGCAAAATCCCCGCCTGCTCTTCAGCAATTGGGTTGGCTTCAAAAATCGAATTAACCGCAGAGGCGTCAGTTGGCGTGACAATCGCCAGCAATGCAAAGCATAAAGTCAGCGGCAAAACCGCCATGGCCAAGTGCAACCCCGCCCCAACGACTAACACGGTGACCAATACCAGCCCCACCGCAAGCGATAAGATATTGGTGATCGAGCGGCCAATCCAAAATCGTGAGCTGTTTTGGGCTTCATTAAACAGCATCGGGGCAATAATCGCCAGTGCAAAGGTAGACGGGTCTAACTGAAAGTTGCGGTAAATCGGCAATGCCGCCAGCATCCCACCTAAAATAATCAGGAAAAACGGCAGCGGAATAAACGACACGTGTCGTGCCAAAATATTTGCCAACACGACTGCCGCCAAGATAATGGTCAGTAAGAGTACCATGTCCATTTCATTCACCCCTCTGCTTAATATCGATTATAGTTTATCACTGATTGCAGCAAAAAAGCCCCGCCAACACTTGGACGAGACTCGGCGCTTAATCACCATTTATCCGGGCTCCAAATCCGCCCATCCAACTCATCTTGTGACTGCTGGGCGCGCTTTTCCTGCTCCTTGGCCAATTCAATGGCGGCCTGGTAAAGTGACTTGTTAATAAAGGATTGATCGTCCTGTTTAAGTTCCGTTAGCTGATTGATCAGCCAAGTTGTTGTGTCGTTCATCCCTATTCCTCCTGGTCACGAATCATTTTAACGTCTTGCTTTAGGCTCTCAACGGTCGCCTGCTGGTCTTCAAGCGAGTTAATCACAAGGTCAATTGCTTGGACTTGGTCGTCCGCCTTTCCTTCCTTAGTGGCTTGCAAACGCGCAACAAGCCACTGCTCACGATTTTCTAAGCTCAGGGGCATTTCAGCACTCAAGTACTGCAGGTAAGCCACCAGCAATTGTTCTTTTTCGGCGGGATCCTTGTATCCAAATTGATTGACCACAAACGGCTTCAAATAAGTCATCCCTGCTTTGTTGGCAAACGCCTGAAATGGTCGTAGTAATTCTGAAACTGTGAACTGCTCTTTGCCGCCCGCCTGAAAATCGGCTTCTGAATCTCCCAATGTCACGACGATCCCCAACTCCTTGGTTTTTAGCGACCGGTTGGCAACAACGTAATTTCGCGTGAAGATATCGTCCATAAACTGCTTTAAGCTTGCGGGGGATGAATACCAGTACATCGGGAATTGAAAAACAATGCGATCGAAATCGGTCATTGCCGCCTGCTCCTTATCAACATCAATTTGGCCGGATTCAGACGATGAATACAGTTCGTCGATCACTTGATATTTCACGTCATCCAACGAGTAAAAGCTAGTTTTGAGAAATTGTTGGGTACCAGAATCTTCAAATTGAGGGTGAGAAATGAGTATGAGTGTTTTCATTCGGTTAATTCGCCTTTCATAGACCTTTTTTATTTCGTTTCATTTCAAAATCATCTATATTTAGATTGTAAACCAAATCATAATTAAAGGGAGATTTAAACTATGGCAATTTATAACGTTCACACAACTTTACGAGACGTTGGTTCTCAAACCATTAACACTGCCGGCGTTCATCAATTTATCGCGGATGAGCCCACCAAATTTCGCGGGACTGATGCCGGTCCCAATCCGGTTCAATATTTATTAGGTGCGGTTGGCGCTTGCCTCGGTGCCAGCGCTGCTTCCCTGGTCCACCGTCCAGGTTCCAACATTAAAGTT
>NZ_JAXGWW010000141.1:0-5279 GCF_040773105.1 Lentilactobacillus sp. | reverse complement strand
TCGGCAGTGAGTGTCTTGCTCGTCCATTGCTCCTGACTGCATAATTCGGGGTGTTGATGAAACTGTTTGAATTGCGCAATCATATATTGATTCAGTTCTGGTTCAACGAGGATTGGGTCAGCCATCCGGATCACTCCTAATCATTCTTTAATCTATATTTAATAATACTTTAAGAGTTCACGTAAAGATAGTCAAGGAAGATTTAAAGATGGTAATATTATTGTGAAATCAACTTTTCACAACGGGTCCAGTATGGTATGTTGAATATCAAAGAGACCAAGGAGGAACATACAATGGGACTATTAATTACAGGAATTATCATTGTCATTTTGATTGTGATCGTTATTGCCCTATATAACGGTCTGGTCAGTCAACGGAACCTGGTGGATGAAGCTGCCAGCCAAATTGACGTTCAACTGCAACGACGGGGCGATTTATTACCTAATTTGCTGGAGACAGTTAGGGGCTATGCCAAGCATGAACAGGAAACCTTTGAAAAAGTCACGGCAATGCGCTCACAAATTCAAGATCCCAACGTTAGTTTAGGCGATAAGGTTAAGGCCGATAATCAATTAACCGGCGCATTAAACCATCTGTTTGCGGTTTCCGAAAACTATCCAGAATTAAAGGCAAACCAAAACTTTTTGTCACTTCAAGAAGAGTTAACCAATACAGAAAACAAGATTGCCTTTTCGCGTCAAAACTACAACAGTAACGTGATGGTTTACAACAACAAACTGCAAACCTTCCCAAGCAACATGGTTGCAAAATTCGGAAACTTCCCAGCTCATAGTTACCTTGAAGTTCCTGAACAATCTAAAGAAGTTCCACAAATGAAATTTTAAAGGGGACTGACTGATAATGGACACCATAAATCAGCAAGTTCAGCAAAATCGGCGGCGAACCTGGTCAGTAATGGCCTTTTTTGTCGTTTTAATCGCCATTATCGGCTTTCTAATTGGGCTGGTCTTTGCCATGGCAACCAAGGATGAAGATACCATCAATTGGCTCATTCCAACCTACACGATGGTCGGTTTTCTAATTGGGGCCGCCATTTATTCGTTCTTCGTCTATATGGGCGTCACTGATATTTTGATGCGTTCAGCCAATGCCCACAAATTACAGGAATCCGATGATCCGGAGTTATTCAATATTGTCAGTGATTTGGTCATGGTTGCCCAGATTCCGATGCCGGACATATACTTAACCGATGATCCGTCACCGAATGCGTTTGCTACCGGTCGCGATCCTAAGCACGCCGCTGTGGCGGTTACCAAAGGATTACGTCAAATGATGAATCGTGAAGAGTTGGAAGGGGTTTTGGCCCATGAAATTTCTCACATCAAGAATTATGATATCCGAGTGTCTTCAATCACCATTGCGTTGACGACCTTTATTGCCGGATCTGGAACAGTGTTGATTGTCTCTGGTATTGAGTTGATGCGAGGCGGTCGTTGGTTTAGCTGGTTTGGCAGTGACAGCGACGATGATGCCAAATCAAGTTGGGCGATTGCCTTGGGAATCTTAATGTTTGGCTTAATCATGTGGTTAGGCGGCTGGATTATTCGAATTGTCGGTGTTCCAGTTGCTCAGATTCTTCAGTTCTCAGTTTCTCGTGAACGGGAATCTTTGGCCGATGTTTCCGGTGTTAATTTAACCCGGGATCCACAGGGCTTGATTGATGCGTTGACTTTGCTGAAGAACGACTCGACACCTACCAACAACCCAACTGCCAAAGGGGCTGCGCTTTATATCAATGAGCCGGTCACGAGGCGGGGAAAAACACCATTTCTGGCTAAAATGTTTGATACCCATCCACCACTGGATGAGCGGATTGCCAGACTGAAGCGTTTGTTAGGCGAAAAATAATTTAAACAAGCATGCAATACAAAAACGGATGGCTCACAGGTTTTACAAAACCCATGAGCCATCCGTTTTTAGTTGTATCAATTATGCCACTTGGGCACTCGGTGTGATTTTCGTTCGATTTAACAAGACTGAACTGGTTACGACTGACAATGAGCTAAGTGCCATTGCCAAGCCGGCTAATTCTGGACTTAAGGTCAATCCAATGAAGTAGAAGATGCCGGCAGCAACCGGAATGCCGAGGACATTGTAGATGAATGCCCAGAACAAATTCAACTTGATTCGATTAAACGTTTTTTTACTTAATTCCAATGCCTTGTAAACGTCGCGAAGATCGTTTTTAACCAGAACGATGCCACCAGATTCGATGGCAATGTCGGTTCCGGATCCCATGGCGATGCCGACATCAGCGGTACTTAGCGCAGGGGCATCGTTAATACCGTCACCGACAAAAGCAACTTTACCGGACGCCTGGAACTTTTTAACTTGGTCAGCTTTATCTGCAGGTAAGACATCGGCGACCACTTGATCAATGCCAACTTGATCGGCGATGGCTTGTGAAACGGCCTGATTATCGCCAGTCAGCATGACTGTTTTCAGCCCTTGAGGCTTAAGCGCCGAGATGGCATCCTTGGAAGTTGGCTTTGGGGCGTCTTGAATTGCGATTAGGCCAATAACCCGCTGGCCTTCGCCGACAAAGACAACTGTCTTGGCTTCTTGCTGAAGGGTAGCCATTTGAGCTTTGAGTTCAGCACTCACGGATACGTCATTGAGCAGCTTGTCATTACCGACAAACGCCGTTTGGCCGTCAATAACGGCTTGAACGCCTTTCCCCTCGATGGCTTTAAAATTTTGCGATGGCGTGATCGTTAGGTCAGAATCCTTGGCTTTATTGATAATGGCCGTTGCCAGTGGATGTTCTGAGGACTGTTCCAAGCTGGCCGCAATTCCAAGTACTTGAGCGGAATCACCAATTACATCAGTGACTTGGGGCTTGCCGACCGTAATGGTGCCAGTTTTATCAAAAATCACTGTTTTAACATCGTTGACGGCTTCCAGAACCTCGCCATTTTTAATCAGGATGCCCATCCGCGCACTGCGGCCGGTTCCGACCATCAAGGCCGTTGGTGTTGCGAGTCCAAGAGCACATGGGCAGGCAATCACGACCACTGACACGGCAAAAATCAAGGAACTAGCGACGCTGGCACCAATAAAGACGTACCAAATCAAGAAAGTTAGAATCGCAATAATCAGCACCAGTGGAACGAAAATCGCCGAAACTTTATCGGTTAATCCCTGAATGGGCGCATGACTGTTTTGGGCCTTTTTGACCAACTCGACAATCTGTGACAGCATTGTTTCATTGCCGACTTTGTTCGCTTTAAAAGTAAACGTGCCAGTCCCGTTGACAGTGGCACCGACTACGGAATCGCCAACCTTTTTTTCGACTGGCATGCTTTCTCCGGTAATCATGGATTCGTTGATAGTCGAAGCGCCACTGACGATTTGACCGTCAACGGCAATCTTTTCACCCGGACGTACCTTGATGATATCTCCGACGACAATTTCTGAGATGGGAACCTTGACCACTTTGCCATCTCGGATCACTTCAGCATCCTTCGCCTGTAAGTTCACCAATTTTTCGACAGCATTCGAAGCGTTATTCCGCATCCGTTCTTCAAAGACCTGACCTAAAAGAACGAAGGTGGTGACAAAAGCAGCACTTTCAAAGAAGACCGGCTGGTTGGTCGCCATGGCATAAATGCTGTAAAGGTAGGCGGTCATCGTTCCAATTGCGACCAGCGTATCCATATTGGAGTGGTGCTTCTTAAATGACGCCCACGCGCTTCGAATAAATGGGCCTGCTGCGACGACCATGACGACCGTCGTTAGGGCAAACATGGTCCACTCACCACCCGGCATCATCCAGCCAAATGGTTTCAGGATCATTTCTGCCAGCATCGGCAACGAAAAGATCAATGAAATCCAAAACCGTTTTGTGATGGTCATTAGCGCACCTCGACTTTTCCGTGGAACATGTCCATTCCGCAACTGAAGCTGAATTCACCTGCTTGATCGGTTGGAATTTGGACCGTTTTGGTAACACCAACTGGTAATTCTTCTGAAAAGTTCAGGGCATCGGAATGAACGACGTCCAAGCACCCTTGAGCATTGGTGCGTTTGAAATTAATTTCAGCGGGGATACCTTTCTGAAGCTTGACTACTGAAGGTTTGTACCCACCGGCAACGATGACATCAACTGTTTGTTTATTTTTACTCATGATAAATTCCTCCGTTTACTTAATGACTAATTTTCCGTGAAACATGTCCATCCCGCAGGACCACTGAAACTCGCCAGGATGGCTGGTATCAATCTCAATCTCTTGTTTTTCGTTCTGTGGCAGTGCCTGGTTAATTCCGAAGTCTGAAAAGACAACCCGGTCCAAACACGATGATGAATCCTTGCGGGTGAAATTCAACCTTGCCGGTACGCCTTTTTTCAAGACGACAACTTCAGGTGAGTAGCCACCGTTTACTTCAACGTCAACCACCTGCTGGTCGTTTGTGACCTTTGCATTTGCTTCGGCCACGTCATGCTTGCCGAAGAACCACCAGAGGATAAATCCAATAATGGCAAGTCCAACAATTAAAACAATAACTTTCAAGATCCCATCTCCATTTCAATATTAAATTTACAAACGTAAACTTTATGTGTCTAGCATATAGTCTAAGTTTACATTTGTCAACTTTAAATTTAAAATGGGTTGGATTGTTTTTTAAAGTCAGGATTTGAAAAATGATTTTTAAAATTGTTGTTGACAATTAAAAAACCATGAGTTAGATTATAGGCGCATTAAAATTTGATTGAAAAAATGCAGCGACGAGGAGAGTAGGTTCGCGTAATCATTTCAGGGAGTCCCGTTAAGTGCGAGGGGATAATGATGACCGAATTGAAAGTAGCCTCTAAGCAGTAGATGCGAAGTGATGAGTATCTACGGTGTGCACCCCTTAAAGTGCCAGTGTATCGCCAAGTTATTGGCCGTACACGATGAGTCGATTTGTGTGAGCAGATCGTGAATTTAGGTGGTAACACGCGTAAGCGCCCTTGATCTTATGAATTAAGATCAGGGGCGCTTTTTTTAATCAAAAATAAAATTTGGAATTGGAGAGTGGTTTTTATGAAGTTTGCAATGATTGGTGCAGGAGCAATGGGATTACGTTATGGCATTTTACTGCAGGAGGCTGGCAACGATGTCACATTTATTGACACGTGGCAGCCCCATATCGACAAAATTCGTGAACAGGGTGGCGTATACGTCATGCGTGATCATAAAGACCGCCATTTAACAAAAATCAAGCTGGAAACACCGGAGACATTTGACGGCCACCCAGATATGTTCATTTTCTTTACG
>NZ_JAXGWW010000140.1:0-5286 GCF_040773105.1 Lentilactobacillus sp. | reverse complement strand
TTTTTAGCACTATTACTTAAGAGATTTTAGACAGCTTCTGAGGCGTGTCTTTTGCCCACATTAATTCGGCAACGTTGTGAGTCCAAATCAAGTTCGCAAAGTGCATTGCCATGAACCGTTTTTTGTTAGGTGCAAAGTCAATCAATTGACTGGGAATCAACGTTGACGAGTTGGTTAATAAGAGCGTCTGATCTGTAATATATGGCGCAAGGCTCTTATAGGTCGACTCTTTAATATCAAGCCTTTCCGGAACCGCCTCAATAATGACGTCGGCATCCGTTGCGGCTGCTTTCATATCAGTTGTGAGTGAAAGATTGGCATTGGCTGCTTGAACCTGCTCATCAGTCGCCCCAATATCTTGCTTGTACTGCTGTGGATAGCTATCAATCTTTTGTTGTGCCTGCTGGACGGCTTCATCTGAAATATCGTAGATAACGGTTGTGATCCCCGAGAATGCGGATTGGTAAGCGATCTGACTTCCGAGAACGCCCCCGCCTAAAATAACAACTTTCTTGACTATCATAATATCCTTCCTTTCTAAATCCACGCTAACAGTATGCTGAATCGAAAGCGATTACAAGAAAGAAGAAAAGAAATTAATTTTGCACCATTACCGAAAAATTCCGTACCATTTCTGGATCAGTGATCGCCAAATTACCCAAACAAAAAAACGCCCACGACGAGTTCCTTTCGTCATGAACGTTTAGTAATTGGGCTAGCTGGGTTCGAACCAGCGCATCACGGGATCAAAACCCGTTGCCTTACCACTTGGCTATAGCCCAATAAAAATGGAGGGGAGTGGATTCGAACCACCGAACCCGAAGGAGCGGATTTACAGTCCGCCGCGTTTAGCCAGACTTCGCTACCCCTCCGAAACTGAGTTTGCTATCAAACCAACGAATATAATAATACAAAATTTTCCGGGTTCCGTCAAGCGCATTATTTAAAAAAGTTGAATCATTTGCAGCTGATTTTGCCATTCACTCATAAAATCATTGGTTTGCCACTCATTATGGCGGCGGTTATGGTACCCCACCGCCGCGTTGTAATAGGTTGTTAATCCGATTTTAACCGGTCCAATGCGCCGATGAATATGACCGAAAATCACCGTATCGACTTGATATTGTTCGATCACTTTTTGAAATTGTAAGCTACCCATCATCGCATTGGCCATGTTCCAAAATCGAAAATCGGATGTATACCGAATGAAATGCTGATTAGGGACAAAGTGCGTCATTAGGATGACCTTTTTTCGGCTGTTTTTTGCGTTCTGAAGCTGTGTTTTGAGTTGTTGGATAACGATCTCCTCACGCTTCAAATCACTCATAGGCTGCGAAATAAGGCCATCAATCCAGTACGCCATTTTCCAGCGATGAAATTCAGATTCTGTTTTATCCTCATTTGTCGCAAACGTGTAGTCGTACCACCCATTCAAGCCAATAATCCGATAATTAGTCTCCGGAATGTCGACAAACTGATCATTCAAATATCCAGGCCATTTTCCATGTTCAAGCTGGTCGTAAGACACGCCGCGAATCATGTCGTGATTGCCGGCAATAAAATACACCTTGGTTGTTGGCAATTGATCGGAGAGCTGCTTGACGTATGCGGCAGATTTGGTGAAGTCATTAAATAAGTCTCCGGCGATTAAGTAATCATCCACGGATTGGTCGGTTAAAAATGCCGCCTGCGCTTGAATCGTTGGTGTTAAATCGACTTTATTAATATCAAAATGATTATCGCTGGAAACTGCAATTTTAACCATAACAATTGTCTCCCCAAAATAAAAATGTGCCATCCAAGTTAGGATAACACATTTATTCAATCTGAATTCTAATTGACACCTTCCATTAAACGCTTAATTGGTTTAACAAGGAAGATTAGAATAATTCCGGCAACGATTGCGACCAATCCGACGATCAGAAAGTAGTTGATTTCGTTTTCCGGCGTATAGAACTTAACAATTTGTGAGTTGACGGCCTGACCCGCTGAATCGGCCAAGAACCACATACTCATCATTTGTGACTCAAAAGCCTTCGGTGCCAGCTTCGTGGTGACGGAAAGTCCAATTGGTGAAATCAGCAATTCCGCGATTTCAACAATTGCCCAGCTTCCGAGTAACCAGAATGGACTGACTTTTGCCGATGAGCCAAAGAGCATGACCGGTAGAACCATGAATAGGTATGATAGACCGGCAATCATCAATCCAAGTGAAAATTTAGATGGTGAACTTGGCTGCTTTTTACCCAACTTGATCCACATCCAGGCAAAGAATGGTGTGTAAAGCATGATAAACAGTGGGTTCAAAGACTGGTACCAGCCTGCAGGAATGTTAAAAATACCGAAGAAATTGTTGTTTGTCTGGTTTTCGGCGAACAAGGCCAAAACAACGGACCCCTGCTCTTCAATTGCCCAGAAAATGGCTGCGGCAATGAATAATGGGATGTATGCGATGACTCGCGAACGTTCGGTATCAGACAATTTTTTGCTGGAAATAATGATGATGAAGTAAATAATCGGTGTTGCCACTGCGATGATACTCAACAGGGTGATGAATGAACTTAATGATAATGACCCCATTACCTGTAAGAGTAACAGGACGAGTGCAAATACCACCACGCCCAGGCCAACTCGAATTGACAGTTTTTTAGCATCGTTCGGTTCCAATGGATCGCTTGGGTAAAGACTTGCGCTTGGCAAGTGCTTCTTGCCACCACGAACATATTGCAATAATCCAAAGAACATTCCGATTGCTGCGAGCGAGAAGCCAAGGTGGAAGTTGACGTTAAACCCAAGCCAGCTAACCAGCAAAGGTGCAACGAATGAGCCCAAGTTAATTCCGAAAACAAAGATTGTAAATCCTGAATCACGACGATTATCGTACTCGGTGTATAAACCACCAACCATTTCAGAAATGTTTGGCTTTAACAGCCCCGTCCCAACCGTAATCAGGACAATTGACGTGAATAACGCCGGGGCACCCATTGGCAACGAAAGTGCAATATGTCCAAGCATGATGAGAACACCGCCATAAAACACGGTTCGGCGACTCCCAAGTATCCGGTCACTGACAAACCCACCAATCACTGATGTTAAATAAACAAGTGACCCATAGATTGCCATGATAGAAGCGGCTAGTGATTGATCAAAGCCTAGTCCACCTTTCGTTACACTGAAATACATGTAGTAAAGAAGAATAGCACGCATTCCGTAGTAACTGAACCGCTCCCACATTTCGGTGAAGAACAGCGTTGACAGTCCCCGAGGTTGGCCGAAAAACGAGGCGTCTGCCCGTCGTTCCTGGTCTGTTTGATCTTGTTGTTGCATGTGATACCCTCCAAAAAATAAATCTAATCTTATTAACAAAACAAGTTAATCAGATTAGATTATCAATTTTAATTACTCCTGATAGAGATTCCAAGAATAAATCATATGAACCATTATATGCCAAAGTGAATGTTAATTCAACTTCGATAGCGGTTGAAAAGGTTATCAACAGTGGGAATAACAAGAGTTACCAATAAAGCCGAGCGCAAAAATCTTTCACTTTCAAACGGTGAAATGTCATAATTATGTATTCAAAAAAATGAGCACTCAAAGTCATTTAGACCATTTTTAACTTTCATGATCATTTCATAGTCAAAATGATTTGTCATGAACGGATAATCGACCATATAGAAAAACGCCTGCCCTGGTTTACGCAGACGTTAATTTTAACATTCTATATTGAATAATCTTTAAGTTCTAAGCAATTTCAGCCGGAGCAAACTGCTTCGTAATCAACTTCACCAATCTCTCCCCGTTACCCCAAGCGTAAATTTCATCTGGAATCGTTGTGACTGGCGTTTGATCCGCTATTAATTTCAATTCATCCTCATGATACGTTGCGTCGGGAGCAAGCAAAACAAGGTCAACTTCTTCAACTAGATGTTTGGGTGCGTTCAAAATATTAGTGGCTTCAAAATCAAAATGGGCATCATAAAGTTCGATAAATGGCTTTGCTGCACGAACTAACAAGCCACTAGAAATTTCATCTTCACAGATAAGCAATACTTTTTTCATTATCGTCAGTCCCTTTATTAAATTAATTTACCAATACAGCATAACAGATTAATAGGTATACCACAAGGATGTTTTTTTAATTTTATCAGTTGAACTTCCCTTTTAACACGGATTCATTAAATGATGCAAGTATATACCAATTATGATTAATATGACTATACCAATTAGACGCTGCTTTATCCATTTTCATAGGTTTTCAAATCGTTTGTTGTATCATTGTCCAAGTTGAAATTTCGCGTTGTTTCATGATAGATACACCGGTTAAAAGATACGTTAATTAGGATTCTATATTGGCGTTGTTTCCATGAAATACATTTCCTAGCGTAATGGATGGTGTCTGAAAACATAAAAAATAGGACCGCTGTTAAATCAATCTTTAACAGTAATCCTATTTTTAAATGGTACTATAATGCCGACTGCAGGCACAAGTGCCCCTTACAAACGTTGATATAAAGGCATTTATAATTTTAATTGGCCGTTATTTGACCGTTATTAGCTATTTTGTCCTCAAAAATGATAGTTCGATAACCAAAAACTAATATATGCATAATATTATCAAAAGCACAAAATAATATTAATTAATATATACCAATATATGTATTCCCCCCCATAATCATTCAAGGGGGATTTATCTCACATAAATTTCTCGATCAAATAAATAATCAACGGTACAAAAATACCCGCTGCTACCAAAGAAATCAATGCATAGTTTATGTGAGTTAAATTATCAATTCGATGTTCATTTTCGATGGACTTGGCCAAAGCCTTATCTGCTTTTTCATCCAAATCAGCTTGATCATTTAACTGCTGTTTAATAGAAGAAATATCTTCTTTAATTCCAATTAACATCTCAGTCATGTTAATTTCGTCAGGAACTGCCGTCATTATTTACCACCAGCCTTTACCGCAAAGATAAACTTAACCTTGTCCTTATTAGCTGTATAGTACCCAGTTGGTGTAGAGAGCCGATAAATTTTACCATATTTAATTGGTGTAGCGTAAAATCGGCTTCCTTTAATCAGACGTGTATGACGTTTAGATTTGAATTGGACGTCGTTAAATTGGTGAATCACACTTTGTGTTGCTTCGTATAGGCCTGGAGTTTGGTAATATTCCGGTTTAACAGATTTTATAACTATCCCGCTTCCAGATAATGAACCATCAAAATCTAAACTGGCATCCACATTTAGCCCTTCATAGTTATCGGTATATTGCCAGGCATTC
>NZ_JAXGWW010000139.1:0-5290 GCF_040773105.1 Lentilactobacillus sp. | reverse complement strand
CTCTCATCTTAAAATACTTTTTAAAATGATAAGCCTGTTATAGCTCATGATTTAATTTATTATTTGTTTTACGAATTGACTTCGCAAATGTTTGGCTCCGATTAAAAATCGAAGCGCCCTGCACATTTGTTTGTCGAAAATCTTGTTCAGTTTTCAAAGGTCTACATGTTGTCGTAAGCGCTTGTTCCTCGCTTTTGACAACTATTTAATATTATCATGACACACAATCTGTGTCAACGACTTTTTTTAAATTATCACTGAATGAAAAAGTGATTCCTACGAAAGCCGCACTGAATAATATACCGGCTTTTTGAATCATTGTCAACAAAAAAAGACAGACCTTCGATCGGCCTGCCTCAAGTTCTATTTAACTCTTGCTAAAAAGTACTTTTTCTTACCCCGACGAACGATGACAAATTTGCCGTCAAACTTGTTCGCTGGATTAATCTCAAAGTTCACATCTTCAATTCGCTCTCCGTTAATCCGAATTGCACCATTGGTAATGTCTTCTCTTGCTTGGCGACGGGACTTTTCAATCTTAGTCACATCGACCAGCCATTCAACAATGTTTAACGGATCTGATGAAACATCCACTGACGGCATATTCTTAAATCCCTGTTCGATTTCACTGGTCGTTAGTTCTGCAACGTCTCCGGAGAATAATGCTTCTGAAATATGTTCCGCCTGCTTGACCGCCTGCTTGCCATGGACAAATTCAGTCAGTTCTTCAGCCAGCTTACGTTGTGCCTCACGCTTTTCTGGGTGAGTAGCCACTTTTTCCGCCAGCTCATCGATTTCATCTTTATCAAGAAAAGTAAAGTACTTCAGGTATTTGATAACGTCATGGTCATCTTGATTAATCCAAAATTGGTAAAATTCATAAGGTGTCGTCTTTTCTGGATCAAGCCAAACATTACCGCCTTCTGATTTACCAAACTTGGTGCCATCCGCCTTTAGCAATAGCTGAATCGTCAGTCCAAAGGCCTTGGCTTCCTGTCCTTCCATCTTGTGGATGAGATCAATTCCCGAGGTGATATTCCCCCATTGATCAGCACCACCAAGCTGAATCTGAACGTCATTATGTCTGTATAAGTGGAGAAAATCAATTGCTTGAAGAATCTGGTAAGTAAATTCCGTAAACGAAATTCCAACTTCCAATCGGCTGGCAACAATTTCCTTGTTCAACATGGTATTGATATTAAACAACTTACCGTAGTCACGAAGAAAATCCAACAGCGATAATTTGGAAAGCCACGTGTAGTTATTAACGATTTCAAACTTTCCGTCCTGTCTAAACAGCTTTTCCATTTGGGCCGTCAATTTGCGTTCATTACTGCGAACCTTGTCCATTGACTGTAGGACCCGCTCCGACTTCTTACCGCTTGGATCACCAATTGACCCAGTTCCACCACCAATCAAAATCACTGGATGATGCCCGGCTAACTGGAACCGCTTAAGAATCATAAACGGAATTAAATGACCAATGTGCATGCTGTCGCCAGTTGGGTCAATTCCGACATAAATCCCAGCTGATTGTTTGTTGACCAAGTCGGTTAACCCTTCATGATCAGTTTCCTGGTTGATGGCTCCTCGCCACTTCAACTCATCCAAAATATTCATCAATAATTTCCTCCTAATAAAAAAGTCCCTGACAATTAAATTGCCAGGGACGAAGTTTTTCCGCGTTACCACCCAAGTTGTTGCCGATATGTCGACAACCTCTCGATTCATCGGTAACGGGATGATCCGTCTAACATTATTAAGACTCAACAGTTGTATGTTCGTTGGCCAAGCGCTCAGCTCACATTCCCGCTAAGTTTCTGAATTCTCACGTTGACCAACTACCGGACTGTCTCAACGTCCATGAAACAATAAGTTAATCATAGTGTCTGAACAATCGGTTGTCAATGGATTCTAAAGAAATTACAGGCGGCCATTGAGCATTTGTTGATAGTAAAGCCCAGTGTTAGAACGGTAGTGACGAAACTCTGTTTGAGACATACTTCTGGTTTTCTTTAACGACCACTTTGCGAGCTTCTTGTCAAACGACTTAATACTCGTGGCGTAATTACCACCCATGATGGTTTGAGCTTTGAACAAACTGCGTAAAGATGCGTTTGGATATTCATACAGGTCTTTGGTGCCAAATGTATGACCCAGCTCGTGGATCACAACCGCACGCCGCTTTTGCTGATTGTATCGGCTCATCCATGACGTATTGAGTGCAATAACGCCGCTATTTATTTCTGCTACCCCAGCATAACTTGCCCCAAGCTTATTTGTTCCGGTAAATACTAATCGGGAACGGCTGATTGAATTGGTCCGTTGGAAAACTTTCTTGCCGAGCGCGTTGTTCCATTTTTTGGTTGCGTAGGTTATTTCAGGTGTGTATTTTTTAGCGTCGGATTTAACATAGTACTTGATTGTTCCGTTGTAAGTCAGGTTCTTGCTGGTGTGCATCTCACTGGTAAATTTAATCGTCTGTGCAGAACTGGATTGGCCAAAAGCTGCGGCTAATCCGATGACAAAAATCAACGTGGTTAACACAAGAACAAAAACATGCTTAAACTTAAACATTCAATTCCCCCTAATTAAACGTCGTGTTCAAAATATTTAGTTGTAGGATGTTACGACAGCCATCCCCTCACTCATAATATATCATGACAGAAATAAGCGGCCAAATTTAAAGTCTCAAAAAAGTCATCAATTCTTCACACTAAATTCACAATGCAGTTAGTTGTATTTTAAAATGGAGCCATTAGAATTAAGTCGTAAACAAAATCATTATATAGAAGGAAAGTGACACCATGTTAAAAATTACTTACGAAAATGGCGGCGCAACTGAATCAATCGAGTACCAATCGGCCGCTGATTTTCTGGCGAACCAACGTCTGGAAGTTCCCGATTTGGAAGATTACTACAAAATCGTTGAGGTCACTTTGGATGGCAAACCCGTTGAGTTGACCGATAAAACAATTATTGGCTTATATAAGAAGTTTGATAACGAACAAGACTAATCTTTTCAACGCAAAAAGGTTGGGACATCTCCGTTAAGGAGGCTCCAACCTTTTTTCACTTCTTAAAGCAGTGTGTTAAATACACCGAAAAACATTGCGTCATTTACTCACCATGAACTTCTTCAATCTTAAACGCCGTTTTGCCATCTTCAATCACACCATAAACGCGCTTCGTATGCGACTCGTCGAGATAGCCAAAATCAATCAGGCTTTTATCCGCGTCACTGGAAACCCCCTGAAGCTGCGATTTTAAAAATTGACGCAACACCGGCAGCTGCTGATCAAGTTGTTTCGCTTTATCAACGGCTGCCTGCAGGGTAAATCCCTGCTCCAAAAACCGGGATACGTGGAAAATAAAAAATAAGGTATGCATTGAATATTCTCTGGCAGCCCCTTTCTTCTGACTGAGAGAGTGAATGTAACCCTGCTCCTCCCAGTAGCGAAGCTGACGCCCAGAAACGCCGGTGATTTGTTGGACCTGGCCAATCCCAAATATTAATTTGTCTGTGTCGATGAAGGCATCGTTATTATTTTCTTCTGCCATTGTTGTCACCCTTTTTGATTTCTACAGTTAATTATATCAGTTCGGCCAAACGGGATTCAAAATATTGCAGTGATTTTCAAAATCATTTGTTATAATGCTTTTTGAAGGGTGTGAATGAAATGAATTTTTCTCCAAAATTAATTGTTGCAGACGTTTCGTTAATCATATCGATTGCCCTTGGGCTCTTTATTCAAAAGGCATCGTTGGCCGATGACGTTAAAATCGGCTTGGTGATTCTTGCCGGCATCTTTTTGATGGTTTCAGTCGTTATCAATTTGGTTGTCGCAACTCAAAGACGGAAAGAAAAGCGGCAAAAATAACCTGGGGCTCAACACGATTTGAGTCTGGAATTAAACCAAGACTTACCGTATGAGCGTGAGACATGAACCATTTAAATGTCTTAGGCTTATTTTTTATTGGCGTTCATAAACTTTCATCAACCCTTGGGTGCCAAGATCGCCCAACTTCATCTGGTCGACCATTTTCTGGTACAAATCACGGGCAACAGTCGTAGCTGGGAGCTCAATGCCCATTTCATCAGCAGTATCCAGTGCGATTCGAAGGTCCTTCAAGAAATGCTTAGCCGCAAAGCCCGGCTTAAAATCATTCCCCAGAATTCTTGGCCCATAGTTGGTCATGCTCCAGTTGGCCGCAGCCCCACCATTAATTGTTTCAATCATTTGTGTTAAATCCAAGCCGGCCTTTTTTGCATAAACCAGTGATTCAATCATCCCGGTCATCGTTCCGGCAACCATGATTTGGTTCGCCATCTTGGCGTTTTGTCCCTGGCCGGCATCCCCAAATCGTTTAATCGATGTGCCCATTGCCTGTAATATCGTTGATGCACGGTCAAATGCTTCAGCGGTTCCGCCGACCATAATCGTCAAGGTTCCCTTTTGGGCGCCGACATCGCCTCCGGAAACGGGGGCATCAAGAACACTAATTCCATTCGGTGACCCGGCTGCCGCAATTTTTTGCGCAAGCTTTGGTGTACTGGTCGTCATATCAATTAACAGTTGGCCCCGATGAGCGGTCTCAAAAATACCATTGTGGCCGAAATAAACTTCTTCAACATCCTTGGGAAAGCCGACGATCGTGATGACCGCATCGCTAATTTTCGTTACTTCAGCCGGTGTATCCCGCCAGACAGCGCCCGCCTTTAAGGCATCAGCCGCGTGATCCTTGGTCCGATTATAAACGACCACTTCAAAGCCGGCCTTCAACAAATTCTTGATCATCCCAGTGCCCATGACACCAGTTCCAATAAATCCAATTTTCATGCTCTCACCCCATTATCGATTTTTAACTTGCCGCAACAACGGCCGCCACCACGTTTCATGATCGACGTACCAGGCAATTGTTTCATTCATCCCGACATCAAATTCAATCCGCGGTCGCCACCCCAACTCGTTTCGAATTTTGTCATCATTAATTGAATATAATTGGTCATTGGCTGGACGGTCACTGGCATATTCAATCCGTGATTCCGGTAACTGCAATTGTCGAATGATGCCTTCAACGATTTCGTTGTTTGTTTTGTATTGATGCGCGGCAATATTGTACACCTCGCCGGCCCGGCCCTTTTTCAAAACGGCCGCAATTGCCGCACAGTTGTCTTGGACGTGCAGCCAATCCCGACGATTTTGGCCGTTTCCATAAATGGGTAAGGATTTTTCTTGGAGGCCGTGTGTGACCATCAGCGGAATTAATTTCTCAGGAAACTGATACG
>NZ_JAXGWW010000138.1:0-5336 GCF_040773105.1 Lentilactobacillus sp. | reverse complement strand
CTGTTCACTGCCAATCACGCGTTCTTCAAAATCCAAGTCTCTCACCTTTTTTAGTTAATAGAATCATTTTACAAATAAAATCCGGTCAATGCAATTGTGACGGTTATTCGTCGACCACTTGCGCCTTGGCTGCCTGCGGTCCTTTTTGCCCCTGAACGACAACGTATTCAACGGGCGCATCAATTTGAATTTTGCCATATTGATCATCCGGAAAGGCGTTTTTGAAGAAGAAGAGATCCTCTTCACCGCTATCTTGGGTAATGAAACCAAATGCATTTTGCGGATTATAACTTTTAATTTTTCCTTTAAGCAAAGTAGTCCCTCCTAGTGAACCTTAAAATGTCGTAAAACCGTGTGTCTTCTCCAAAATAAAATGGGATCCTGACAAAACACAGTTTCGCCATAATCCCATTTTAATGGTTATTGATGAATTTTAAAACATAATTTGACTAATCTTAAATGAAACGTTGTCACGACTACTTTTCTTCGAAACCTTCAGTTGCGGCTTCTGGGAATTGGTCGCGGACAATTTCTGCACAGGACTTGCAGAAGGTTGGGTAGTCGCTGTCGGCACCAACGTCTTGTCGAACCAAACGACATCTTTCGCAAGTCTTTCCAACTGCCGGCTCAACTAATAATGCGAGGCCGTCACTGTCAAACTTGGTGCTGTCGTCAGAAGCATCGGCAAAATCCTTCAAGGTTAATTGAGAAACCATCAAGACCGTTGCCAAATCAGTGTGCAGACTGTTGAGCAGGTCGGAAACTTCACTGGTTGCGTAAATTGTCAAAGCAGCTTCTGAAGACTTACCGATCTTCTTGGCATCCCGGGCTTCTTCAAGCACCTTGAGCACATCGTCACGATAGCTGCGGAACTTACGCCAATTTGCCAATAACTCAGACCCGTTTTCAAACTGCTTGGGTTCTGGAATATCGGTGAGTTGAACGAAGTCTTCGGGTTCTTTTAAGAAGCCCCAAATTTCTTCAGTCGTATGTGGCAATACCGGCGTCAATAATTTCGTTAAACCAACGGTCATTTCATACATCACCGTTTGCATTGAACGACGCTTGTGACCATCCTGCTTGTCAATATAAACAATGTCTTTGGCAATATCCAAATAGAATGCCGAAAGATCGTTGGTGATAAATTCAGTCACACGCTTATTCCAATCCAAGAAGTCATATTTTTCCATATCACTTCTAGCTGCGGCAAGGAACTGATTGAAAAGAACAGACATGTATTGGTCTTGCGAGTCCAAATCATCAAAGGCCACCGTGTTCGTCTCAGGATCAAAGTCAGCGGTGTTGGCCAACAGGAACCGCATGGTGTTTCGAATCTTCTTGTAAGAATCAGAAACCTTAACGAAGTTTTCGGTGCTGACACGGACATCAGCCGAAGTATCAACGGAAGTGACCCACAAACGGACAATCTCGGCACCCATTTTTTTGATGACGTCGATTGGTGCGATTGTGTTGCCAAGTGATTTACTCATCTTGTGGCCTTCACCATCAAGGGTGAATCCTTGAGAGACAACCTGCTTATAAGGTGCCTTTCCAGAAACGGCGACACTGGTAATCAAGCTTGAGTTAAACCAGCCACGATACTGATCTGATCCTTCGAGGTACATGTCAGCGGGATAAGTTAATTCATCTCGTTCGGCCAAGACACCCTGGTGTGATGAACCGGAATCGAACCAAACATCCATGATGTCATTTTCCTTGGTGAACTGACCATTTGGTGAGTGCTCACTGGTAAAACCATCGGGAAGCAGATCTTTGGCCTCTCGTTCAAACCAAACGTCTGAGCCATACTTTTCGAATAAGTCTGCAACGTGATTAACCGTTTCTTCGGTGATAATTGCTTCGCCGTCTTCGCCATAGAAGATTGGAAGTGGCACGCCCCAAACCCGTTGACGGGAGATAACCCAGTCGCCACGATTTTTGATCATGTTGGCCAGGCGAACCTTACCCCAATCAGGGAAGAATTCAACGTCGTCCAAGGATTTCAAAATTTCGTCTTTAATTTTGTCAACTGAAGCAAACCACTGTGGTGTTGCCCGGAAGATGATCGGCTTTTTGGTCCGCCAATCAAATGGGTAACTATGCTTCAATGGCATGTAGTGAAGTAACAGATTGTCAGCCTTTAATTTGTCGAGGGCAATCTGGTTGGCGTCATCATAGAAGACACCGGCAAAATCTTCTCCGGATTCTTTAGTGAGGTAGCCTTTATCGTCGACCGGCGCAAAAATATCCAAACCGTATTTGCGGCCAATGTTAAAGTCATCTTCACCATATCCAGGAGCGGTATGGACTAATCCGGTACCTTCTTCAAGGTCGACGAAATCACCCAACATCGTTAATAATTTTCGACTATGATCAAATGGATGCTCAGCTAAAACCCCTTCAAGTTCTTGGCCCTTAACTGTCTTCAGTGTTTTAACGTTGGTCCAGCCAATTAATTCACTGACCTTGTTCACCAGTTCGGTGGCAATCACAAACTTACGGGTTTCACCTTCTGGTTGAACGACTGAATAGTCGAAACCGGCATCAACTGTAATTCCTTCAGAAGCTGGGATCGTCCATGGCGTCGTGGTCCAAACAACCATGTAGGTATCGTCATCAAGAACGCCTTTACCATCGACAACGTGCTCACCATAAAAGGCCGTCGGTGACGTAATATCATGATACTCAACTTCAGCTTCAGCCAAGGCTGATTCAGATGACCATGACCAGTAGACCGGCTTTTTACCTTTATAAATTAAGCCGCGTTTTGCAAAGGCACCAAAAACACGGACCTCTTGGGCTTCAAATTCAGGCTTCAATGTCAGGTATGGGTCGTCCCAATCACCGGAAACCCCTAAACGCTTAAATTCAGCTTTTTGACGTTCAACTTGTTTCAACGCATAATCCCGACAGAGCTTACGGAATTCATTCGTTGACATCTTCTTACGATCATAACCAGCCTGGGTTAATTTCTGCTCAATTGGTAAGCCATGGGTATCCCAGCCGGGAACGTATGGAGAGCGGAAACCAGTCATGGATTTGTATCGCACAATAATGTCTTTTGAAATTTTATTCAATGCGTGACCCATGTGAATGTCACCATTGGCGTATGGCGGGCCATCATGAAGCACAAATGTGGGCTTGCCCTCATTTAATTTTTGTCTTAATTGGTACACGTGATTGTCGTCCCACGCCTTTTGACGTTCGACTTCTTTAACGGGCAGATTACCACGCATTTTGAACTTTGTTTTGCCTAAGTTTAACGTATCTTTAACTCGCATTGCTGAACTTCCTTTCATTTGGTTGGATTACAGAGTGTGATGACGAGGTGACTGAACATGAGTTGACTTGCTGTTAATTTTGCTAAGGAACGCCTTTGCGGACGAGACTAACGGTAATCCGTGTTCCGTCCACTAGTGCCCGTTGCTTATCAACAAAAAAAGACCCCGTCACAAGGGACGAAGTCTTCGTGGTACCACCCAATTTTAGAATTTTACAATTCTATCTCTTTAGATAACCGATGTATGTACTAGAGGTGATCGATTTATTGGTTGGGGACTGCTAAACTTTCACCATCTTTAGCTCGCTTTTAGTTCAGCCAATAACTTTCTGGTCTCTAATCGATTAATTATTCATTTTTTGTGCTGCCATCAGGGAAAATGACCACCGTTTCGTCTGAATCATTAACGGCCGGTGTGTCTTCAACCAAGTCGACACCATTACTCTGTTTAGTTTCAGATTCTACATCTGGATTCGCAAGCTTGTCAAGGCTTCCAACAACTTTTTCAATATCTTCGTAAGTCGTTGTTGGCTTTTCTTCAACCAATCGATCCCAGTCAGAGCCTTTGATAACTTCAAGTTGACTTTCCAGCATCACTTGCAGCCGCTGACGGAATACTCTGGTATTTTTCTTTAAATCGTCAGTCTCAATAGCCAACTTCTTGGCACGTTTGGAAGCTTCTTCAAGAATCGCATTGGCCTTTTCACTGGCAGCGTTCAAAATGTCGTCAGCTTTCTTTTGGGCTTCACGACTAGTGATTTCAGCTTCCTTCTTCGAATTGGTTTTAACCTTGTCGGCAGCTTCTTGGGCAACCAGGATAGATTGATTCAAAGAATCTTTTAAATCATTAAAGTAAGAGAGCTTATCTTTTGATTCACTCAGTTGAGAACCCAAATCTTTGTTTTCCTGTAAAATTATCTGATAATCTTTGATAACTTGGTCCAAGAAATCATTGACCTCGTCAACATTATACCCGCGTAATTTTGTTGAAAATTCTTTGTTATGAATATCTTGTGGACTTAATACCATATTGAATCAATCCTCCTATTTATTTCGATTGTACACTTTAATGCCAATTCGAATTTTACCCTTTTTGGTTGTCCCGGCAATATCTGTGATGGAAATTCGACCAAAGCCGCGAACAGAAATGATATCTTGAATGGACGTCTCAAGATCAGGGCGGTTTGCGTCCTCCCAATTAATCTTGATCATGCCGCCTTCAACCAGTTCTTTGGCATGGTGCCGCGAAATATGAAAGCCTTCGCTCACCAAGGCGTCAACCCGAAGCGAAGCCACCGTTGTTGTGAGCTCTTCTCCCTCGTCAACTGGAATGATGATCTGCTCAGGGCCAATTCGCTTGAGTTTCACCTTAATCTTACCAATTCGATCGACTTGATCTTGGACATAATCAGCCATCTCAGATTCACACATGAACTGCCAATTAAAACCGTCAGTCACAATATCGCCAATCACGTCCCGGTCAATTCCAGAACCCATGATTGAGCCCAGAATTTGACCATGGGAAAGTGTTGCGAATTTGCTCGGGTAATCAATTTGAAACGTCGTGATGTTGTAGTCGTCCGTTCCAGGTGTGAAATAATCCGGGAAGGCGACCGCCCGCTTCATTTCTGCAGAAGCAAAGCCACCAAATGTTTGAAATGATACGCCCTCGTAACGATTTACAATTGTCTCAAGAATATAGAGCTGCCTGGGATTCAAAAAGTTAGTCAGGATCGGACGGTATTCATTGGCAACCTTAGCGCTCAAACTGTCAATCGACTCTAAAAAAGGCAATTCGTTTGAACGGTAATGTTGCGAAACATTCGAGTCTACCAAGATGTTTCCCCCTCGTGTGCTTTGATGCGCATCATCAATCGATGTGACCACACAGTTATAAAACAGTTCCGGTCACAAATTTCAATAGCCAACCAACAACTGTCCCAAATAACTGACCCCCATTTGAACGAACGATAAGACAGCCAGTGCAACAATTGGGGCCAAACTAATCATGCCGATAGTTGCAAAGTTAAACAAGCTTTCAAATGGTTCAACAATT
>NZ_JAXGWW010000137.1:0-5353 GCF_040773105.1 Lentilactobacillus sp. | reverse complement strand
GTGTTGTAGAATTCAGATGCGGCACAGTCAAAGGCAATGGCAATGTCTTTACCTGGCTTGTAGCCGGCACGTTGGATAGCTTCAACAAGGATTTCAAATGGTTCCTCGTTGTTCTTCAAATCAGGTGCAAATCCACCTTCATCACCAACGGCAGTTGAGTATCCGCGTTCGTTCAATAAGTTCTTCAAGTTATGGAATGTTTCTGAACTCCAACGAATTGCTTCTTTGATAGTTGGGGCACCAACAGGCATGATCATGAATTCTTGGAAATCAACCTTGTTGTTGGCATGCTTACCACCGTTGATAACGTTCAACATTGGTGTTGGAAGCAAGTGACCATTGAAACCACCAAGGTAGTTGTACAATGGAACTTCCAATTCGTCAGCAGCAGCACGGGCAGCGGCTAAGGAAACACCTAAAATAGCGTTAGCGCCTAACTTGCCTTTATTTGGCGTACCATCCAATTCGATCATGGCCTTATCAATTGCCAATTGGTCAGTAACATCGTAGCCAACAATTTCTTTAGCGATGATGTTATTAACGTTGTCAACGGCTTTGGTAACGCCCTTGCCCATGTAACGATCCTTGTCACCATCACGGAGTTCAACAGCTTCGTGTTCACCAGTTGAAGCACCTG
Source organism: Lentilactobacillus sp. (assembly GCF_040773105.1). Classification (NCBI taxonomy): domain Bacteria; kingdom Bacillati; phylum Bacillota; class Bacilli; order Lactobacillales; family Lactobacillaceae; genus Lentilactobacillus; species Lentilactobacillus sp. Next base: position 4,716 of record NZ_JAXGWW010000137.1, on the reverse strand, counting down.
AAGGAACGATTCCACGGCCCATTGCGCCTGCTTCAGTATATAATTCAACTTCAACAGTTGGGTTACCACGAGAGTCTAGAACCTCACGAGCATAAATATCAGAAATAATTGACATGTTTTTTTCTCTCCTTAGCGAAAGTTGTGACCTTTTGTACAAGGTTCACTCTAATTCTATTAGTTTCGGGACTAACTTTCAATACAATTCAACGAATTTAACTATTTTTGTAAAAAGTTTGCAAGTTTCAAGAACGAATCTGCCTTTAAACTGGCCCCACCGGCCAAAACACCATCGATATCGGTCTGTGAAAGAATATCGTCGGCATTTTCATCATTGACACTGCCACCGTACAAAACGCGGACCTGGTTGGCAATATCATCGCCGTACAAATCAGCAATTGTTTGGCGAATCAAGTAGCAGCCCTCTTCAGCTTCATCACTGCTGGCTGTTTTACCACTGCCGATTGCCCAACTCGGTTCATAAGCCACAATGATGGTTTCAGCTTGTTCGGGCGTCACCGACTTCAAAGCGTTGGTCACTTGACTAACTACCCACGAGATTCTGTCGGCTGATTCTCTTCGGCTCATAGTTTCATCACAGCAGATAATCGGCGTTAAGTGGTTTCTAAAGGCGGCGTGCACCTTCTTGTTGATAATATCGTCGGTTTCATTAAAATACTTCCGCCGCTCTGAGTGACCAATGATCACGTGGGTAACACCCATTTCAGAAAGTGCCTTGGGACTGACTTCGCCCGTATAGGCACCGGCATCTTCGTAAAAACAATTTTCGGCAGAAATAATCAGTGGTGAATCACCATTTTCCTGCAACATGCTCTCCAAAAACAACGGGGAGGCCGCCACACAGGTTTCAGTCACCTTGGGATCCGGCAGTTTGCCCTTAATATCTTGAAGAAATTTGACTGCTTCTGTAACCGATAAATTCATTTTCCAATTACCGGCAACAAACGGAATTCTCATAAGAAATCATCCTTTACATTTTTTAACTTAATGCCATTGTAACGAATCCCGGTTTCAAAAGCCACATTTTTCTCCTATACCAATTTTTAGTAAATGAAAAAGAGTCCGCTAAAAAGCGGGCCCTTTCAAGATTATTTGTTATCGATTGCTGCAATACCAGGAAGCGTCTTACCTTCAAGATATTGAAGTGAAGCACCACCACCGGTAGAAATGTGGGTCAATTTGTCAGCAACGCCTAATTGCTTAACAGCAGCGGTTGAATCACCACCACCAACAATTGTTGTAGCATTGCTTAAAGTACCCAAGAATTCACCAATCTTAAGGGTTCCTTGTGCGTAGTTAGCCATTTCAAACACACCCATAGGGCCGTTCCAAACAACCGTCTTGGCATCTTTAAGGACATTTTCGAACGCTTCGATTGACTTAGGACCGATATCCAAAGCCATCCAACCATCGTCAATGTCACCTTCAACAACCTTGTGTTCAGCATCGTTGTTAAATTCTTTAGCAACCACGTTATCAGTAGGGAGAACGATCTTGTCGCCGCCCTTTTCAAGGATCTTCTTGGCAACGTCAATCTTATCTTTTTCGATAAGTGAGTTTCCAATCTTGATGCCCTTGGCAGCGTAGAATGTGTAGGTCATTCCACCACCAATGATAATCTTGTCAGCTTTGTCAAGCAGGTTATCAATCACACCAATTTTGTCTGATACTTTGGCACCACCAAGAATGGCAACAAATGGACGTTGTGGATTGTTAACAGCTTCACCCAAGAACTGGATTTCTTTTTCCATTAAGAAACCAGCAGCAACCGGCTTGCCATCCTTGTGCATTGCTTCTGCGATACCAGCGTTTGAGGCGTGGGATCTATGAGCAGTACCAAAGGCGTCGTTGATAAATTCGTCAGCAAGTGATGCCCAGTATTCGCCTAATTTAGGATCGTTACCGGACTCACGTTTGACGTATTCACCGTTGACAACATCTTCGTAACGGGTGTTTTCAAATAACAGCACGCTGCCGTCTTCCATCTTAGCGATGGCATCTTCAAGTTGTTTGCCTTCAGTTACGGGGCAGAAGATCACCGGCTTGTTCAAAAGGTTTGACAGACGTTCTGCAACTGGGCGTAATGATAAGCCCTTCTTGTCGTCTTCCTTCTTAATTCGGCCAAGATGTGAGCAAAGAATTGCCTTGCCCTTGTGGTCCAATACGTACTTAATCGTTGGTAAAGCAGCTTGGATACGGTTATCGTCACCAATAACGCCGTCTTTAATTGGTACGTTAAAGTCGACACGCATCAAAACTTTCTTTCCTTCGAGATTTAAATCAGAAACTGTTAATTTTGCCAATTTTGAAACCTCCCAAAATCGTTTGTGTTTGTGATTAGTAGAACATAGTTAGATAGTAAAAGACGGAGAAGGCCACCCTCCTCCGCCATTTACAATTAATTATTAAAGTGAAGCAAACTTCAACAAAGTACGAACCATGTTGCAAGTGAAGCCCCATTCGTTGTCATACCAAGCAACAGTCTTAACAAGTTGGTTGTCACCGGCAGTCGTAACTTCAGTTTGAGTTGGGTCAAATACTGAACCATGATCGTCATCAATGATGTCTGATGAAACGATTTCGTCAGCATTGTAACCAAAGGCAGGGTTGTCAGCGGTATGCTTCTTCATAGCATCGTTAACTTCGTCAGCAGTAACCTTCTTGTCGAGGATTGCAACCAATTCAGTTAATGAACCATCAACTACGGCAACACGTTGTGCGTGACCTTGGAGTTTACCTGCAAGATCAGGGATAACCAAACCGATAGCCTTAGCAGCACCAGTTGAATGAGGAATCGTGTTAGCACTGGCAGTACGGTTGTTACGCTTCTTCTTAGTCTTAGGACCATCAAGAATTTGTTGTGAAGCAGTGAATGCATGAACAGTTGTCATGGTACCAACTTTGATACCAAAGTCTTTGTTCATGAAGTAAGCCATTGGAGCCAAGCAGTTAGTTGTACATGAACCAGCTGAAACGATTACATCGTTTGAGTTCAATTCATCCAAGTTAACGCCAGGAACAACAGTCTTAATTTGACCAGCAGGAGCTGAAATCAAGACACGCTTTGCACCAGCCTTGATGTGAGCTTGTGATTTTTCTTCTGAAGTGTAAAAACCAGTACATTCAAGAACGTAGTCAACACCGTCGTTCTTAACCCAAGGAAGGTTAGAAGCATCTTTTTCTGCATATACAGGGATTTCTTTACCGTCAACGACGATACCCTTGTCAGTTGCAGAAACATCACCAGGGAAACGTCCATGGGTTGAATCATACTTCAATAAATAAGCCAACATTGATGGAGTGGTCAAATCGTTAATTGCAGCCACTTCAATTTCGTCGGAGTGCAATTCGTGAATCCGTTTGAATGCCAAACGACCAATTCGGCCAAAACCGTTAATACCAATCTTTACAGTCATACTAAGTTTTCCTCCTTTAGGAAATAAGAAAATATTAAGACACAGTACACATTAATCGTACCATGAAATGAAAACAAAGTCAGCACCTTGTGAACAAAAGTTCAAAGTATGCATCGAGTAACCATAAAATATTACCCAGATTCGAGTATAGCAGACCGCCGGAGAATTGCAATGGAATTAGATTTAGTAAGCGTTTTCACAATCAACTTTTCTTTGTTCTTGAAAAAATTCTTACTTTCTAGTATATTGGTATAGTAAGTTGCGCTCGTAGTGTAATGGATCGCACGTAAGATTCCGGTTCTTGAAATGAGGGTTCGATTCCCCCCGAGCGCATCAGGCTTAACTGATTTTAGTTATCACAAGCCAGTCACTGCTATATTTCAGCATTTTAGCATGGTAGTTTTGGGTCCAAAACCAGTAAAAAATCAGTAAGTACAACGCGATTTTAAAAATGAAACAGCGAGGCAAATGCCTCGCTGTTTTTGTTTTCCTACGGGTGACTGACTTAATCGTCATCAACTTTTTTCATATAGAGAATTGGAAAGTGATTCCCCTGTTCATCTAATTCAGTCCGTTGATACACTTTAAATCCCATATGCTCATAAAATCCCCGAGCAAGTGGGTTTTGTTCGTTGACGCCAAGTTGATTGATCGAATATTTTTGCAGTCCATCTTCGAATAATTGTTTGCCTAAGCCTTTACCGCGGTATTGATCTGAAATAAATAACATTTCAAGCATTTGATCATTGACCCCCATGAAGCCGATCGGATCATTATCATCGCGCTTCATTACGATTAAATGCTGGACATTGACGATCGCCTCAGGAATGACTTTCTTAATACTTCGAATCTCATCGTCTGTTAAAAATAAATGGGTCGCCCTGACAGAAGACTCCCAAACTGCCACCAAGCGCTCGATCAGTTCAGAATTGGGGTCCGTTACTTCGACAATTTGCATTGTATTTCTCACTTTCTTCAAGCCAAATTAAGGTGTATTCAATGGCACTTATATTGACTCATTCAATTTATATCTTCTAAGCTGCCAAATCAAGCACAAAAATATCGAGCGTCAATCTCGTGTCTTTTTGACAGCCTGGCCCTTTCACTGGTCGTTTGTTTCAAAGAACAACAAAAAGAAGATCCAAGATTAATCCCTGAATCTCCGTTTTCAATTGTTGATACTGTTCTAATAAACGACCCCATTAATCCGGCACAGACGTTGCCTCACGAACCCCTTCCGAGAAGTCAACACCCTGTTTGGCGTAAAAGGCCATAATTTCAG
>NZ_JAXGWW010000136.1:0-5415 GCF_040773105.1 Lentilactobacillus sp. | reverse complement strand
GCCAAATTCATGACCAAAGACATGTCGTGTTCAATCAGTAAGATTGTGATATGAAACTTTCGCTGAACTTTGATAATCAGTTGGGTGAGCTCGGCCTTTTCTTCGGGGTTCATCCCAGCCGCCGGTTCATCCAAGAACAAAATTTGCGGTTCCGTCGCCAATGCTCTGACAATCTCTAATTTTCGCTGGGTTCCGTAAGGGAGGTTTTTAGCCAAAACATCGACGTCATTTTCCAGTTCGAATATTTCAAGCAACTGTTTGGCTTTTTCGGTCAGCTTGGCCTCTGTCTTGTAATAGCTTGGAAAGCGAAAGATCGTTGGAATAAAGCCCTCTTTAACCTTGCTGGTCATGGCAATCAACACGTTATCCATAACCGTTAATTCTTTGAACAGCCGAATGTTTTGAAATGTCCGCGAAAGCCCCATCTTGGCGATTTTATAGGCGGGCTTTCCGTTCAGTGGATAGGTGCCGTTATCTCCATTAAGGACGATTGAACCGGACGACACCGGGATCACACCGGTTAATAAATTAAACAAGGTCGTTTTCCCCGCGCCATTCGGCCCAATTAACGCCACTAACTCGTTGGTATCCAAGTACATTGAAACGTTTGAAACAGCGGTCAACCCACTAAAGTTTTTAACGACATTGTCGACTTTCAGTAATGTGCTCACGATTCCACACGCTCCTTTCGTTTGGATCGATTAAATAACCGTTTGACAGAAAATTCCCAAGTTCCCAGCAGACCCGAAGGCTTGAAAATCATGATCAAAATCAGTGCCAATGCGTAAATGACCATCCGTAGGGTTCCGAAGTTTTGCAGGACCGTGTCCAAGACGCCCAAAACGACGGCGGCCACGAAGGTTCCGGTAATGCTGCCGACACCGCCAAGGACCACGATAATCAGAATCGAAATTGATTCCATGATACCGAAATCGTTTGGCGCAATTGTCTGAAGGTAGGAAGCATGCAGCGACCCGGCAACCGCGGCAGTTGATGCGCCAAGTACGAAAGCTGCAAGCTTCCACTTGGTAATGTCAATTCCCATGGCTTCTGCGGCGATTTCATCCTCACGCACGGATTTAACCGCCCGCCCGGCCCGGCTATGAATGAAGTTGACGATAATAATCGTGGTCAGACAAACCATGATATAAACGGTCGGCCAGTCGGCAAATTGGGGAATATTGAACATCCCGGCTGCGCCACCTGTGATCTTCAGATTATTAATGATGATTCGAATAATTTCTGAAGCCCCCATGGTCGCAATCGCGAGGTAGTCACCACGCAGACGGAGGGTCGGAATGCCAACGATTAATGCCGCAATAATTGAAACGATAATCCCGACAAAAATCGAGGCGTAAAAGCCAGCTGGGCTATTGGCGGTTTGCGTCATAATCGCCGTCGCATAGGCCCCAATGGCCATAAACCCGGCGTGACCCAGTGAAAACTGGCCGGCAAAACCAATAATCAGGTTCAACCCGGTTGCCAGAATAATGTTGATGCCAATGGTAACTAACATATTGGCAATAAACGAATCAATGACGCCCGTTAAAATCAGAGTGTTAATTAAGTAAAAGCCGGCAATCATCATGATCAGCCAAATGACGTTGTATTTCAAATTTGCTTTCAATCCGATCACCTACACTTTCTCTTTGGTATTCTTGCCAAAAATACCTGCAGGAAGAATCAAAAGAATCACGATCAAAACAAAGTAAACCACGGCATCTTTGTAGGCTGACAGGCCAATTGATTGGACAAATGTTTCCAAGATTCCAATGATAAAGCCACCAACCGATGCACCTGGGACTGAACCAATCCCACCAAGGACTGCGGCCACAAAGGCTTTAATTCCGGGTGTCATCCCCATCAATGGGTCAATTGAGTTGTAGTAAAGACCAATCAATACACCGGCAGCCCCAGCCAGAGATGAACCGAGGGCAAACGTGAACGAGATGGTCCAATTAATGTTAATTCCAACCAATTCGGCGGCGTCGGCATCCACAGAAACCGCACGCATCGCCGTCCCCATTTTTGTTTTCTTGATGATCAGTTGAAGCAGGACCATCAAGACACATGCGGTAACCAGAATCAGAATTTGGATATTTGAAATCAAAACGCCGCCAATGTTGTAATTCACCTGTTTGATAATTTGCGGGAAGTTTCTGGTATTTGATGTGAATAGATACGACATCCCATTTTCCAAAAGAAACGAAACGCCGATCGCTGTGATCAGTGCCGTAATTCTTGGAGCGTGCCGCAGTGGCCGGTACGCAAAGTACTCGATGATGACACCGCTGGCCGCGCCAACCAGCATTGCTGATAACAAATCGCTGATGAAATTAAAATGCCAGACGTTGATGACGTAATAGCCCCAAAACGCGCCGAGCATGTAGATGTCTCCGTGGGCAAAGTTGATCAGTTTGATGATGCCATAAACCATGGTGTACCCGAGAGCAAGCAGCGCGTATATGCTTCCTAATGAAAGCCCATTAATGATTTGCTGAAAAAATGTTTGCAAAATCTGATCTCCTCTCGTTGGTTGTGTTGGTTGGTTGTTTTATAAGTCGGTGTGCGTATTTTTGGGCGGTAATTCAGATTTGCTCTGATGCTACTTGGATTAGGACTGCTCCGAAGGCCAAGTGTCAGCTTTGCCAAGCCTACTTGGCGAGACCCAGATGCTAACTTCTAAGGCGACTTGAGTTCAAACCCCACCTTAGCAACTTAGATTCGCTCTAATACTACTTGGATTAGGACTGCTCCGAGACCCAGATGCTAACTTCTAAGGCAAGTCTGGTTCAAACCCAAGACCAGGGTTTAAACCAGACTTGCCTTAGAAACCGCATCTCCCGGGTCTCGTCGCACACTACTTTAGGACTGCTCCTCGCAACTGATGCTTGCCTGTAAGCAACCAAGAATTAAAATCCAAAACCTGGATTTTTATCCTTGGTCCCTTACAGTCCGCATCACCCGTTGCGCTCCGCACACTATTTAATACTAAACGATCGGCTCACCTTACCATTTGTCAATTCTTCAATTGCAATTGGCTTTTCCGGATTATGCTGCTTATCCATGGTGATCTTGCCCGTTACGCCATCGAAGTTCTTAATCTTTGCAAGTCCTGCCGCAATCTTGACTGAATCCGCTGACTTTTCTGATTCGATTGCTTGTTTGATCATATAAACAGAGTCATATGCCAGTGCTGAGAACGTTGGTGCAGCCTGGTTGTACTTTGCCTTATATTTGTTCATGAATGTAACAGCAGTTGGGTTGGCCTTTGCCACGCTATCTGAGAATGGTGTCGTGTAATAAATCTTAGACGCATTCTTGTCGCCGGCAATTTGGACCAGCTTTGGATCCGCCATGCCATCACTCCCAACGATTGGAACATTGATTCCAGCTTGGCGGGCTTGCTTGATAATCAGGCCAAGTTCTGAATAGTAACCTGGTGCATAAATAGCGTCAATTTTCTTTGATTTAAATGAAGTCAACACAGCGTTGAAATCCTTGTCACCGGCCGTGAAGAATTGGCTGTCAACGACTTTTCCGGTATAAGCTTTCTTAAAGGCCTTTGCCAAACCGATTCCGTAATCACTTGAGTTGTCAGCGTATACCGCAACTCGCTTTGCCTTCAAATTGTTCGTCATGAACTTCGCAGCCGTAGCACCCTGGAAATTGTTTTGGTAGCACGCTCTAAAGACATATGGTTGAACCTTGCCGTTCTTCTTCAATGTGTATGCCGGATCGGTTGCCGACGGACTGACACTTGGAACGGCCGCTTTGGTAATATTTGGAATTTGCGCGGTCCCAGCATTCGTGGTTGCTGGACCGACAATTGCGACTACTTTATCGTTATTTGTCAATTGAGCGGCAACGGATGCAGACGTATTGGTTGAAGTCTTGTTATCCCGAATGATCAGTTGAATCTTTTTCTTCTTGCCGTTAACGTTGATACCGCCATTTTTGTTAATTTCTGAAGTTGCCAATTGAATCCCTTGCTTTTGTGATTGGCCGTATCCGGCTGCTGCTCCGGAAAGTTCCATGTTCACCCCGATCTTAATGGTATTTCCGGTTGCTTGATTTCCCTTGGTGGTTGTCTTAGCTGTGCTACATCCTGCAAATATTCCTGCTGTCATTACAATAGCCGCCATACTGACAACTTTTTTAATCATGCTTTTCTTCATAATCTCTACCCACTTTCAATTTGTATGTATCTTCTTCATCCTGCGAATATGAAATATCTTCGATCACGTCACTGCAATTAGCATCCCTCCCTATGCAAATAAAAAACCTCATTCTTTAATGAATGAGGTTTTGAGTCTGGATATGTCAAGCCCTCATCATTAAAAACGAAAATAAGGGCTCAACTTGTTTGATTGCTTGGTAGTGAATCACTACTTCGGAATCAATGTCGGGTCCTTCATCTTTAATAATAAGGCTAAATCTTGGTTGAAAGATGCTGCCACTACGCTGTTAATAATTGAATTAATACTTTTCATGACGTCATCCTCCTGTTCCAAGTTTTATTTATGAGTAGAACTATAATCGACTTTTCATCTTCTGTCAACACTTATAATAAAAAGAGTGGGACAATCGGCGTTTTGATCCCAGAATTTAAGCCCATCAATCGATTATTCCTGATTTTGGATTGATTGATTGATGGGCTTAAATGGCCGGGATCAGCCGATTGCCAAGTAGGCTAGGCAGGCTTTCAGCCGGCCGTCGTCCCACGTTTTCAGCTAGATATAATAAAATCACCAAACAGAGACTGAGTCAAAAGTCGATACTTTCCCAGCCTCTGTTTCCATACTTATTTTAAATATGACAAAGGCTTTTGAACCTCAACTTTAGTGCCATCATACTTGTCTTTGATGTACTTTTGGATGGCTGCGTTATGGTACAACTTCACCAGCTTTTGATAATTCTTGTTATCCTTGTTCTTCTTGGCAGTTGCCAGCACATTGATGTTCTCACGGGTATCGGTATCAATCTTTTCGTGGAAAATTGAATCTTTCAACACGTTCAAATGGCCTTCAAGCGCAACCGTGTTCGAAATCAAAACTGCGTCCAAGTCATGCAACACTCGAGGTCCTGTCGTATCATCAATTTCTTTAAATTTCAGATGCTTGGGGTTGGAAACGATGTCGTTGGTATTCCCCAATGCCGGAAAATTCTTCTTCAGTTTAATCAATCCCGCACTTTGGAGTAATAATAAGCCCCGTGCAGTATTAGCCGGGTTGTTAGCGATGGCAATCGTACCACCGTCTGGAATTTGGCTGATCTTTTTGTATTTATCTGAATAAATTCCCAGCGGTTCCAGATAGGTCGTCCCCAAAGCTGCTAACTGGGCGTTTTTATGTTCCTGGTTATAGGCTTGCAGATACGAGTAGGACTGAAAGGCATTGACGTCAACACTGCCTT
>NZ_JAXGWW010000135.1:0-5446 GCF_040773105.1 Lentilactobacillus sp. | reverse complement strand
GGAGCCGATGCGTTTACTCAAAATAATATTACCAAGATTTCGAGCCCGTCAGCTCAGCTGCCAACAAGTGGTGCTGTTGGTCAGGTCGCAACGATTGTTGCCGATCAGGCGACGGTATCGATTGGTGACCTTTTTAGTATCGATACCAACGGGAAGACGAATCAAAATATCGACATTTCTAATTTAACCAATGGCGTCACTTACGATCAAAGTACCGGCAAGTTTGATGTTCCCGCCAAAACAACCCAATTTTCGTTCACTTGGACACTTAAAGATAATAATAATCAACTATATTCTGGTAACTACACGGTCGATCGAACAGTGCCGACCATTAAGGCGCACCCTTCCACCATCTATATTGGTGATTCCTGGAAGGCTGCTGATAATTACGATGGCCAAGATCTCGATAAAATGACGGTGACGGTTAAAGACCAGTCTGGTAAGACATTAAGCAGCGTTGATACAAGCAAGGCCGGCACCTACTACGTGACTTATGCTTATGGAAATGATTCAACAACCGTACCCGTTGTGGTTGCCAAAAAATCGATCACATATGGATTAATTGGCAGTCAAACCGTTGACTATAATGGTCAAGTACAGCAGCCAACGCTTTCAAACTATAGTGTCAGTTTAAGCTCGGGTGATAGTTACACGCTAAAAGACGGCGACATTGCTGTTAAAGATAACGCCGCTGATGCAAAGACTTACCAGGTTGATTTGACTGATCAGGGACAGAAAAATATTGAAGCCGCTTATGGCGATAAATATAACCTGACTCAGGATAGCAGTGGTGCTACATTTACGATTCGCGACGAAAATGCAACTGCCAGTTTGAATGACGGAACCAAAGTTTATGATGGTCAAGCTGCCAGTAAAAGTTATCAGCCGACTGTGACCGTTAAAGATAGCAGTGGCAATTCCTTGGGTACCATGGCGCTTTCGGCCGGTCAGTACGAAATTGTCGGCGATGATTCAAAGGTTGGCAGTTATCCAATCAAACTGACTGCAACGGGGATTGCGGCAATCAAAGCGAAATTTCCAAACATCGCTTTTTCGGATTTGAGTGCCGTTAGTGCAACTTATACCATTACCCCTAACGAAAATGTTGTTGCAACTTTGAGTGGTGGATCGAAAACCTATGACGGCAAAAAAGTCAGCGAAAGTGGGTTCACGCCAACCTTAACCTTGAAGGACGGCGACAACGTGATTGCCACGGTTAAGCTTGAAAAGGGACAGTACGACATTGCTGACGATGACTCGAAAGTTGGCAGCTACTCCATCACGATTGCAGCTAATGAGATTGCTCAATTAAAAACCACTTATTCAAATTACGACTTGTCAAAATTAACTAGTGTTAAATCAACCTATACGATTTTGGCACCTCATCAGGTTTCATATACCATTCAAGGATCACAGAGCGTTGGATTTGATGGTAAAGTTCATTTGCCGGCGGCTAGTCACTTTACGATCACCATGAGCGATGGGACAAAGGTCGCCCTTCAAGATTCTGATTTGATGGTCGCTGACCACGAGAATGGTGTAACCGATGCGGGAAGCTACCGGGTCGTATTAAGTGATTCCGGTAAAACAAGAATTGCCGGCATCCTGGGTGCCAGCAATCAGCTGGTCGATGGAACTTCCACAGCAACATTGACGGTCACCAAGCAAAAGGGGACGGCCTCGTTAACCGATGGCAGCAAAGTCTACGATGGCAAAAAAGTCAGCCAAAGCAATTATCAGCCAACGCTGACTTTGAGGGATGCCAATGGTACGACGCAAGCCACCATCAAATTGACGGCTGACCAATACAGCATTGAAAATGATGGATCGGCTGTCGGCAGTTATTCGATCACCTTAACTTCTGCAGAAATCAAAGCGTTGCAGGCAAAGTATCCAAACGATGATTTTAATTTAAATGCGGTCAAAGCAACCTATACAATTACCGCCCAACCGACACCTAAGCCAACTCCTGGCGGCAATGGGGGTGGAGGGAGTTCTGCAACGCCAACAACGCCAAGCACCCCTTCTTCCAACGACAACAGCAGTTCCTCCAGTTCGACGATTGTTGAACCAAGTACTGTCGCCAAAAAAGGTGCCGTAGTCTATGCGATTAAGAAGATTGGCTTGTATGGCTCAAAGGACTTTAAGCAACGTAGTCGAAAAGCATGGTACGTGCAAAAGCCACGGATTTATCGACCGATGTTTGTCGTCACTGGATACAGCCGTGATGGAAACGGAAATCTACGCTACAAGGTTCGAGACGTAAACCACCTGACAAAGAATCGCAACCAAACCGGCTACATCACGGCGAGTTGGAAGTATGTTCGCCCAGTATATTATCAAAGCCGCCAGAAAACGATTACGGTCATCAACCCGCGGGGCGTGAACGGATATCGAAAGGTGAACTTAAGTGATAAGGTTAAAAATTATAAGCAGGGATCGGTTCTCAAGGTTAAAAAGGTGGTTAATTATCATCTGACAACCCGATTCATTTTGGATAATGGTCAATACGTCACTGCCAATCGAAAATTAGTTCAGATGGGACACCGCAGACTGCCAAAATCGGTTCGAGCTAAAGGTGCCATCAATCGGTATGCCAATGTCAATTTGACAAAGAAGAACAAGCACTATCCAAAGTCGGCTCATAAACGTTTCAAAGTTTACGGCTTCGACTATTCTGACGCCAATAGTGTCAGTCATCATGGCCGGTTAAGGTACCGAGTAGCTAATGGTTATATTACTGGAAATACTAAGTATATCAGTATATTGAAATAACTAAAAAGTAATATTACAGTGGTCGACAATCATTTGTTGGCCACTTTTTTTGGCTAAAATCAAATAAATGAACACCCACATAACTACTTTAGTATAGTAACAGATTGTTAATTATTGTTCTGAAATTAAACTCAATTTTGTAAAAGGGTTGCCACAATAATGTTTTAGAGGTACGCTTTATTTGTATCGAGTTTGCACAAAGGGGAAATCGGCCATAACGTACGGGGAATACGTAAAAATGGTTCATTATTATTGTGTAATATGTTGAGTATTTCAACATCTCGGTTCAAATTAACTATTTAGGGGGAGATAAGATGCAACGTCATTTTACTCAATTACGTCAGTTTGTTTTGACGCATTTTCGCTTGTTAAGCATCGTGGCAATTTTGCTGTGCACATTTGTACCAGCTGTTGTTGCCACCACTCATGTCAGTGCTAGCAACATTGATACTCAAATTTCAGGATTGTCGGCAACTTCTGCAAAGGAAGACGGTGCCACGGTTTTGCCGACCACTTCTCAATTGTGGTATGCGGGGCCGGTCCATACGCTGGACTATGATTTTACAATTGCCGACGGGACGACCGTTAATGATGGGGATACCGCAACGGTCACCTTACCGCAGGGAGCGGTCTTCAGAACGCCGGAAAAATTTGACATTCAGTCCAGCAACACTAATGAAACAGTTGGTCAGTTTGTTGCCAATCCAAAGTCGACAACCGGCCAGATCACCTTTAGTAACGCGGCTTACTGGGCAAAATACAATAAGAACCGTCACGGCTCACTTGAATTCTCAGTGACTGGAACCCGCGCATTTACACCGAGTTATCCAGCTAACGTATTTCTTGCTAAGAATGGTTGGGGAATTAACGAGTCGGTTCGACCAAACGGGACCTTATCAGAAGTTAACTGGCAGGTCTTGATTAATCCCAATAACCACAAGTTAAACGATGTTAAGGTCAACGATGTCTTAGGTAACCAATCGGCGCAGAGTATGAAAGCTGATTCACTGTATGTGACATCTAACGCAACCGGCCAAAAGATTGCGGCAACCCATTACACGGTCACCCCAACCACAACCGGATTTGATTTCCAGTGGAATGGCACTTTGGATGAGGCTGTCAATATTATGTCGACGACATCAATCAGTAATGACAACGAGTACAGCCTTTATGGCACTGAACTTGATTTGCCAAACACTGCTTCAATTACGGCAACTGATGTGACAAGTTCCACGACCGGGACACCAGTGACGTCTTCAAGCACCAAGACGGTTGTCTTAACGATGGGAAAAGGTTCTGCGAACGGTGATCATACCGATACAACGACCAGCGTAACCGTTAAGAAAGTATGGAAAAATGTTCCTGATGGCGTAACGACACCAGCTGTAATTGCCAAGCTATATGCTGATGGCAAGGACATCGGAAAAACGGTCACCCTGAATTCAGATAATTCGTATCAACAGACGTTTACCGGATTGGCCAAATTTGCGAAGGATGGCCATGCGATTCAATACATAGTCAATGAAGCTCAAGTTCCCGATGGCTACAAGAGCGATCCGGATGGTAACCCACAAGTTGCACCTGACAGCAAAGGCGTTGTGACGTTAAGCAACGTTTATCAACAAAAGCCGCAGTGCTTCACTTACGTTCACGTTACAAAGACTTGGAAAAACGTGCCGTTCTGGAAGTGCACACCGTGTGTCAATATCACACTGTATCAAAATGGTATGCCTTATCGATACCGCACACTCAGTTATTTTAACTGCTACGAAACGACTTTCCACTTCTTGCCACAATACGATGAGCAGGGTAACAAGTACGTTTACACAGTTGCCGAGGACTACGTGCCATTCGGGTACAAGACCAAGACACCGGGACAACAATTACCCGACTCAAATAACAATGTTAATTTGATTAATGTTTATCACCATCGTCACCATCACTTCTTCCCATGCTGGGGTTGGTAAAAATTGAAGTGTTGAAAAAATTCGGTGAGTAAAGAAGGCTGGAAACAAGACTAAATGTTTTGCTCCAGTCTTCTTTTTAGGTTATATGTTACCGAGCTGAATGGTTGTGGAGGTGTCTAAATGAATTTTTGGCCGCTAATTTGGTCCTGCTTGTTTATTTCGTTATTCAGTACGGGAGGATTTGGCATCCTCAACGTTTTTAACATTTGCTGCAAAAAGAATGCCGAAGCTCATTTTTCTGTCGCGATTCAACGCAAAATTAGTCGGATGTACATTATGGTACCGGCGTTAAATGAAGAAAACGAGATTGTGGTGACTGTTGACCGACTATTACGGGTAACGATTTTGATCGGCATGGCACTTATTTTCTTGGTTGTAGAAGTCCAAAGTCGTTACCAGGTCGCATTTTATATACCTTGGTTGATATTAAGTGCACTCGGGATGGATGAGGTCACGCCTCAGATTTCCCTGAATCATGGTAAAGAATGTTTATTGAACTCACATTCCACCGAGATGTCATCCCAAAATAAATTTTAAAAAATGGCAGGAAAACCGCAGTTCAGGCGATTTCTCCTGTCATTTTTTTGTTCTGGGACACATTTTAACACTTCAAATGTCAAATTAAGTTAGAAATTTTAGCTGCTCATCAGTGATTTGATTTACGAATGCCTCAAGTGGTGTTTGATAATTGAGACTTTTTCTGG
>NZ_JAXGWW010000134.1:0-5465 GCF_040773105.1 Lentilactobacillus sp. | reverse complement strand
GGTTTTACGATTTTCTTTTAATCAAAAAGAATTCAGCAATAGTAACCAACGCATGAAAAGAAGCTGCTGATCTCATATTGAGATTTACAACGTCTTTAACTTTATATTGTTATTACACTTACGACCTATCCATTCTTCACCGCAAACATCGGTAACGTCTTCAAGAACACGCAGTCATTTCGATCAGCTGCGTGACCTTCGGCTAAAATTGAGCAACGTTGAACGACTTCGGCACCAACCTTTTTTAATAAGTGTTCAGCTGCGGATAATGATCCGCCGGTACTAATGACGTCATCCACAATAATGACCCGTTTTCCGCGCAGCATTTCGGCATCGCAGCCATCTAACACCAATTGTTGATGATAGTCCGTGGTAATTGACCGCATCCCAATCGCAATTGGATTTCGCATATACGCCTTCACACTCTTCCGCAGGACAAAATAACGCGGGTGATGCGTGATCAGGCTCAATTCTTGGGCGAGTGGGATTCCTTTGCTTTCCAAGGTGACCAGATAATCAAATGGAATATTGATCCGCTTAGCCAACTCTTCGGCAGCATAGTGAGTCAACTCGGCATCCCCCAGCAGCACAAATGAGGCAATTGCTGCCGTATCTGTAATCGGAATAATCGGTAATGTCCGCTTCATCTTGCCAATCGTCAGTTCATATTGTTTCTGCATTGTTATCCCCCACGTCTATATATAGAAAGAAAAAGTGTAACGTGAAATGAAAGTTCCCAGAAAATTTTTAAAACCCAAAAGATTCATCCATACAATATTTTACTTTTTATATTTTTCGTTCGTTTATAACTATGATAATACCTTATTTTGGCATTAATATCCATGCTTATATATTAAAAACCGAATTTATCTGTTTGAAACCATCAAAAAATGAAATTGGCACACAGTATGTTAGCTGGACCCGCACATAACGTGGTTCGTTTATCGTCTTCGAAACCACATAATGGGTGTGATTATCGCAAATTTCACTAACAATTTGTTGTCTTTAATCCCACTCAAAGTGTGATTAAAAAAAGTTTCAAATCGAATAATCCGCGACTCGACGCGATTATGCACGCTACAAGCAAATTTGCCAAATACACAATATATTGATTAAAGGTCGGGATAGAGATACTATATATAGTATCAACTCAAGTGAAAAGGGAATATAATTCTACATAGGAGGAATCATTATGCAAGCTATGAAACTTTCATCAGTTTCACTATCTGATGAATTTATAAACCAAGTTAAAAATGAAGTGACACCCCACTGGGGAGAATTAGGCTGGGTAACCTACAAGCGGACTTATGCGCGTTGGCTGCCTGAAAAAGGCCGGACAGAAAACTGGGACGAGACCGTTAAACGGGTTGTTGAAGGAAATATTAACCTTGATCCTCGTCTACACGAAGACAACGTTGATCCACAAGTTGTCAGCGATTTAACTGACGAGGCTCACAAGCTTTACAAATTAATCTATGGGCTGTCTGCCACTCCATCTGGACGTAACCTTTGGATCTCTGGTACCAGCTATCAGGACCGTAACGGTGACGCCTTAAACAACTGTTGGTTTATCGCGGTTCGACCACAATCTTATGGTCACAGCCACATCCTGCCAGACTATCTTCAACCAGAAACGCCTGCCGTTTCGATGCCATACTCATTCATGTTTGACCAATTAATGAAGGGCGGCGGTGTTGGTTTTTCTGTGACTAAAAACAACATCCACAAGATTCCGCTAGTTGATAACAAGATTGACTTGAAAGTGATCATCGACAAGAATAGCAAGTCCTACAAAGATTCACTCGACATGGGCGCTATGGATAAAGACGAGTGGTTGAAGAATCATTCGATTAAAGACGTTCGCTACTATCGTCTTCCAGATACCCGCGAAGGCTGGGTAGTTGCCAACGCCCACTTGATTGATATGCATTTTAACGGCACAAATATTGATGGCAAAACTGACTTGGTTCTTGATATGAGCGATATCCGTGAAAAGGGCGCTAAGATCAAGGGCTTCGGTGGAACTGCTTCAGGTCCAATGCCACTAATCGAAATGCTCATTGATATCAACGAACTGCTCAATTCGCGCGTTGGCCGTCACTTGTCCTCAGTTGACGCTACTGATATTGGTAATTTGATTGGAAAAACGGTTGTTGCCGGAAACGTCCGTCGTTCAGCTGAATTAGCTTTAGGATCGGCTGACGACCAAGACTTCATCACGATGAAACAGGACAAAGACAAGCTGTACCATCACCGTTGGGCATCAAACAACAGTGTTGCTGTTGACTCTGCATTTGATGACTACGGCCCGGTTGCCGACTCTATTCAGCATAATGGTGAACCGGGAATCGTTAACTTGGAACTTTCACGAAACTATGGTCGAAAGATCGACGGTAAACAAAAAGATGTTGATGCCAACGTTGAAGGTACTAACCCATGTGGTGAAATTTCATTAGCAAACGGTGAACCATGTAATTTGTTTGAAGTCTTTCCGTATGTTGCAACTCAACAGGGCTGGGACCTCAATGAAGCCTTCACTTTGGGAACCCGTTTCTCAAAGCGGGTTACATTCAGTAACTACGATTGGGAAGTTTCCCGTAACGTCATTGAAGAAAACCGCCGGATCGGAATTTCAATGTCAGGTATTCAAGATTGGATCTTGGCAACATTTGGAAATCGGGTTGTGACTGGCTATAAAGATGCAACTGACCCTGAGACTGGTGAAGCAATCAAGGAACCCATTTACGATCCAAGAATTGTTAAAGAAGTCGACGGTTTGTACAAAGCTGTTGTTCAGGCCGACAAAGATTACTCCGATACACTTGGATGCAAGCCTTCTATTAAGCACACCACGGTTAAACCATCAGGAACTGTTGCTAAATTAGCCGGTGTTTCTGAAGGAATGCATTTCCACTACGCTGGTTACTTGATTCAACGGATCCGGTTCCAGGATTCAGATCCCCTGCTGCCAGCTTTGAAAGCTTGTGGCTACCACGTTGAACCGGATGTTTACACCAAGAGCACGATGGTTGCTGAGTTCCCAATCCGTGCGTCCCATGCAGATAGTGAAAACTTCGCCTCTGCCGGAAACGTTTCAATCGCAGAACAATTTGCCACCCAAGCATTCCTGCAAACCTACTGGTCAGACAATGCGGTAAGTTGTACCGTTACTTTCCAACCAAATGAAGGTGACCAAATTGCGCCACTGATGAGACAATACCGGTTCACAACCAAGTCAACTTCATTGCTTCCTTACGTGGGAAATGAGTTCAAACAAGCCCCTAAGGAACCAATTGACGAAAAGACCTACGAAGACAAGGTTATGGAAATCCACGGTGATGTCGCAACGGTCTTCGCCAAGCAAAACGGTAACCATGATAAAAAGGATATCGAGTTGGTTGACCAAACCGATTGTGCAGGCGGCGCTTGCCCGGTAAAATAAGAGAGAGTGTGACGAGCAACGTTTTGACACGGTGAGCTAAGTGCGCTTTGATTTAAATCCTGGGTTTGGATTTGAATCAAAGTGTCTTAGATGGCAGTGTCAGTTGCGTCGGAACACGTTTGGAGTGTGACGAGGGCTGGGTGATGCGGTTTCTAAGCCAACTTTGGTTTAAACCCTGCTTTTGGGTTTGAATCAAAGTTGGCATAGAAGTTAGTATCAGGCCCGTCGGAACACGTTTAGAGTGTGACGAGCAACGTTTTGACACGGTGAGCTAAGTGCGCTTTGATTTAAATCCTGGGTTTGGATTTGAATCAAAGTGTCTTAGATCGCAGTGTCAGTTGCGTCGGAACACGTTTCCACTAGGCAAAAAGGAAACGCGAAACCGAGATGCCCAATATCTAACCAAGTCACCCAACTAAAACAGTGTTCAACCTTGGCCGATCGGTCCCCCGCCGTTTGGCCAAGCCCTAAAATAGATCATTTGCACGAAGGAGGCCAGGGCAGAATTTGAATTTTGCTTTGGCCTTTTTCATTACATACTTGATGGAGGTAAACAATGTTAAAAATTTATACCAAGGTCGGCGATCACGGGAAAACCAAACAGGTCACCGGAAAAATGGTTCCCAAATATGACTTACAAATTGAAGCTCTCGGTGCCTTAGATGAACTGGATTCGTGGTTAGGCTACGTCGTTTCAGTGCTTTCGCCTAAAAGTGCAGAGTTGGCCCCAGCAATTCAAACCGTACAGCGAAACCTATATGAATTACAGGCTGACATCACGGTCAAACGGCATCACAATATCACGTTTGACGAAACCAAAAAGTTGGAGAATGAGATTGACGAGATCATGGCCAAATTACCAGCAATCAAAGCGTTCATCTTACCGGGTGGCAATCAAGCCGGGGCTTCACTCCAATACGCCCGAGCATTGGCAAGACGTGGAGAACGGATGGTCATTGAGTTAAATGATAAACAGCAACCGCTCAACGACGAAATCTTTGAGTATTTAAACCGACTCTCAGACTATCTGTTTGCCCTGGCCCGTTACGCAAACTATCTTGAAGGCTATGAGGAAATTAAAAGCAAATAACCGTGTTACTCAAAAAGGAGAACCGAAAACCACGATGCTGGTTTCCGGTTCTCCTTTTTGAGTACCATCTAAACATTGATTGTGTGTTTAGTCGGCTTACCATTAATTAATTTCAACGTATCATCAAGTGACTGCTTGACCATATTTTTAACCGCAATATCTGTATAGAACGCAACGTGAGGTGTCAAAAAGACATTATCCATGGATTTGAGCTTTGTATATGCCTTCAATGGAATGTCGCCTTCAAATGATTGATTAAAGATTTCCGTCTCGTCTTCGATCACATCAATGCCGGCACCGGCAATTTGCTTGTTCTCCAACGCATCAATTAAGGCATCGGTATCAACAATTGGTCCACGAGAACAATTAATCAAAAATGCGGAAGGCTTCATTTCGGCAAATTGTTCACTGCCAATCATATGATAATTATCCTCACTCATGTAAGTGTGCATGGTAATGATATCGGCATTCTTAAAAATATCGGCTTTAGATGTATATTCTACGAGATCTCGAAAATCATCATTTTCCTTAATATCATTTCCGAGGACCCGAGCACCAAACCGCTTAAATATTTTCGCAACGGTACTTCCAATTCGACCCACACCGATGATCCCGATGGTCATCTCCGATAATTCGCGTGACCGAAGTCCTTCAACGATGTAGTCGTTTTTCATCATTCGTGCTTGGAATTGAGGAATATGGCGGACCAGATTCATCGCATGGGTCAATGTCATTTCAGCAACCGCTTCAGGTGAATAAGATGGGACGTTCGTGATCGTTAGGCCGTTTTCCTTGGCCCATTTCAGGTTACAGGAATCAACACCAGCTGAACGTAATGCAAGTTGGGTAATACCAAATTCATGCAGTTTGCGATACAAATCCGGCGTTTCACTGAGCTTACTACGTTGCCGATAATCAATGCCGTCATAGCCC
>NZ_JAXGWW010000133.1:0-5521 GCF_040773105.1 Lentilactobacillus sp. | reverse complement strand
TTAAGCTGCCGCTTCGACTGAAGGATAAACGCCGGCGCACGGTTTATCTGGTCATGGCGATCCTGGTGTTCACCACGGTGCTTACGATTCCGACAATCATTCCAAAGGGCGTCAATTTAGCGGTCGCAACGAGTGGTTTGTTGGATAATCTCCGAATTATGATGCTGCAGCCGGCACCTTCCAACACCACCATGGGAAGCTTGATAGTAGCACTGTTTCAAAGTATTGCACTCGCCTTTCTCACGACCTTGGTCGGCGCTGTCATTGCCTTTTTTATCGCATTGATGGCCGCGAGAAATCTCGCACCAACATGGTTAATTGATATTGTTCAGACGGTTATGGCATTGATTCGGGCAATTCCAACGATCCTTTGGGTATTAATTTATTCGGTTGCCCTTGGATTAGGCGCTAACGCTGCTGTCATTGGATTAACATTTCACAGCGTCGCGTATTTGGTTAAAGTTTATGCCGATAGTATTGATGAAATTTCCGGTGACACCTTATCCGCTTTGCGGGCGATGGGCGTTGGCTTTTGGCCCTTGGTCAGCCAGGTTATTTTTCCAACGATTGCCTCAAGCCTGTTAAGCTGGACGTTTATCCGGTTTGAAATCAATTTTGCCAATGCGGTTGCGGTGGGTGCTGCGGCCGGAGTGGGTGGAATCGGCTACCAGCTGTTTATGGCAAGTGGCTTTTACTTTGATTTTCACGAGGTCGGCATGATTGTTTACCTGATACTGGCATTTACCATTCCACTGGAAATTATTTCCTATAAATTAAGAAGTCGCTATATCAAACGAGCAACTAAGTAAGTCAATCAAGTAAGGAGATAAAATTATGATAAAAGCAATTGTATTTGATTGGGCAGGCACCACGGTTGATTACGGCAGTCAGGCACCAATTATTGCCTTCCAACAAGCATTTGAGAGCTTCGGAATTACGGTTCCGACTGCAGAGATTCGCGCAGACTTGGGCTTGGATAAGCTGGATCACGTTAAAAAGATCATGGCAAAACCAGATGTTCAAGACAAGTGGCGAGAAAAGCATCCCAACGACTCAATTTCAGAAGCGGTGGACCAAGTTTACCGGCGGTTTCAAACAGAAATTGTTCAGGTATTGGCAAAGACAAGCCAACTCAAATCCGGGCTGCTGGAGCTAGTCGCATACTGTCAACAGCGGGGCATTAAATATGCATCGACAACCGGCTATACAAGTGAGATGCTCGCCCATGTGATTCCGCTGGCCGCCAAGCAGGGCTACACACCAGAAATTAACGTGACGTCCGATCTCACAAACGGCATCGGACGGCCAAATCCTGATATGCTGCTTTATGCCATGGATAAAATGGGCGTTGAAGGCCCTCATTCCGTGATTAAAGTTGGCGATACGGTCAACGATATTTTAGAGGGAAAGGCTGCCCACGCAATCACGATTGGCGTGGTTGAAGGCGGCAACCTAATCGGGTTGACGGAAGACGAATACAATAGTCTGTCGATTGCCAAACAAAATTCGCTCAAGAATCGAGCGATTACAACATTAGAAAATGCCGGCGCTGATTACGTGATTGATAATCTTCAGGATTTAATTAATCTGATTTCAGCAATTGATACCGACCAAAAATATGAGCCACAACCGGCACCAATTTTACTGACACCGGGGCCACTGACAACGAGTCCAGTTGTTAAGAAACAAATGTCGGTCGACCATGGTACTTGGGATGATGAATATAAAGCCGACACTCAAGCAGTTCGACAAGCGTTGTTGAAGTTGGCAAATGTCTCGAGCGCAAACTACACCGCTGTGTTGATGCAGGGAAGCGGCACGTTTGCCGTGGAATCGACAATTGGAACGGCGGTCCCAAAGCAGTCGGCAGTTTTGATGATTGCCATTAACGGTGCCTATGGCCAACGAATGGCTCAAATCGCCGATTACCTTGATATTAAACACGTTGATTTGAACTTTCGAGAAGATGAAATTACGGATTGGCATCAGATCGAAAGGGCTCTCGATGCGCATCCGGAAGTGACCTATTTTGCGATTGTTCATTGCGAAACTACAACTGGAATCCTAAATCCAATTGAAACCATCATCCCTAAAGTTCATGCCAAAGGGATTACGACGATCGTTGACGCAATGTCGAGCTTTGGCGGCGTGCCGATTGATGTTGAAAAAAGTGAAATTGATTATTTGATTAGCAGTTCAAATAAATGTATTCAAGGCGTTCCAGGCTTTGGGCTGGTGATTGCCAGAAAGGCTGTCATTGATGAAACGGCCGGCAATGCCCGTTCTTTGGCACTTGATTTGTACGATCAATATAAGTGCTTTGAAGACAATGATGGCAAATGGCGGTTCACGTCCCCAACCCACGTGGTCTACGCATTTCTTCAAGCATTACGTGAGCTGGATGCTGAAGGCGGCGTTTCGGGGCGTAATGCCCGATATGCTCAAAACGAGAAGATGCTGAGGGCAGGAATGATTGAAATCGGTTATCAGCCGGTTATTGATGAGGCCGTTCAGTCACCGATCATTACGTCATTTAAGTACCCCACCGCCGATTTCGATTTCCGTGGCTTGTACGAGTACCTCAAACAAAATGGATTCATCATATATCCAGGAAAAGTCTCCAATATTGATAGTTTCCGAATTGGAAATATTGGGGAAGTCTATTCCGGGGATATTGAGGAATTACTCACGTTGATCAAGAAGCATGATGTGGTTAAGGTGTAGCCGATTTTCCCTGCATTGAATGAAGCCTAGTTGGAATCTGACTTGAAGGATTAATTGTGAGAATGTAAAAAATCCCTTTACAATTAAAATTCAATGAGTTAAGATACTATTCAATTAGAAAACGTTGAGAAAAGCGATGAAAAGCGGGAGTAAATTATTAATTGCATTTAGAGAGTTTCCGGTTGGTGAAAGGAAACTGCAATTCATGATTGAAAGTAGGCTTGGAGCTGTAGATGCGATCCCTGAGTGTTTACTGGATGCCACCATTAAAAGGCCAGCGACTACAATTTTATGAATTGTGTTCGTTAAGATCGAATTGAATTGAATGATTTAATTCGATAAATCAAGGTGGTACCGTGCATCTATTTTAAAATGCGCCCTTCGAAGTTGATTCGAAGGACGCATTTTTTATTTTCTCATTTTTCTACACATAATTGATTGGAGGAATCACAATGACTCAAACTAATTTATTAACCTATCTAGATCAACATCCCGACACAATTATCCCTGCTTCAGGTGACGGGAATACTTTCAGGATGTTAAGTGATGAAGGCTTTCCAGCAATTTTAATTGATGGCACTTTGACAGCCAATACATTGATAGCCGAGGATTCGCAAGGCATGCTGACATTGTCTGAATATGCGAAATTCTTGCGGGACATGCGTTTAAAAAAGACCGGGCGGTTGATTGCCGATCTGCAGTCAGGGTTTGGCAATCCTCTCAACACCTACTATTCGGCAATGGAACTGGAACGATCAGGCGGAGACATTTTATTGTTGAATGACCAGACATACCCTGCTCACACAACGGCGGAGCCCCACACCACAACACCAGAGGACCTGATTGGTAAGTTGAGGGCAGCCAAGGACGCCTTGGAAAATCCGGACACCCAAATTTGGATCAAGCTAGAAGGAATTCAATCTTATGGAATTGAGGGTATTATTCAACGAATTGGATATCTGGCAAAGGCTGGCGCTGATGCGATTGCCATTGATCATTACGATATCGATCAATTAGCTCAACTGACTGAACGACAGTTACCATTGCCGCTAATGGCAACTTGGACCCCGGGAATGACCCAAATTACCGGGATTTCTGGCTGGCTGGACAAGGGAATTTTAACGAGTGCAATTAAGAACGCGCAGTCAGATGCAATCAAATTAATCAAACAAGGAGGCATCACTTATGCTGAAAAATAATAAGATGCGTCATCAATTTAATAAAGAAGTCATGAGCGGCAACATCGTTGAGATGATGGTCGCACCAGATGCTTTAGCTGCCAAAATTGCTGAAGCCGAAGGGGCTCAAGCGATATTTTCAGCTGGATATGCCACAAGCGCGTCAGCTTTGGCCATGCCGGATCGAGGAATTGCGGACTTTGGCCTTTCACTTGAACGATGTCGGCAGATTATTAATGCAGTTAATGTTCCGGTATTTGCCGATGCAGATACGGGGTATGGTGATCTCGATAATATTAAGCGTACTGTCGAAAGTTATGAAGCGATCGGGGCAGCGGGGATGTTTATTGAAGATCAGGTTTGGCCTAAACGGTGTGGACACATGGATGGTAAAAAAGTTGAACCGACGGAAGTTCTTGAAGCTAAGCTGCGAGCTGCAAAGGCAGCACGCAAACACGATGACTTTTTGATTATGTCGAGAACTGATGCCCGTGCGGTTTATGGCTTGGATGATGCTATTGATCGAAGCAAACGGTATCGTGCAGCGGGCGCTGACTTGATATTTATTGAAGCGCCACAAAGCGTTGCAGAATTGGAAAAGATTCATGAAGCCTTTCCTGACACGCCGCTGATGGCCAACATGATTGAGGATGGCAAAACACCGCTGACGAAAAAAGAGGATCTACAGAAATTAGGCTTTAATATCGTGGTTCATCCAAACACATTGACCTATACGCAGGCATACGCTGAGAAAACTTTACTTGAAACTTTGAAGCGGGATGGATCGACTAAAGCCTACAAGGATCGAATGATCACTTTCCCAAAGTTCAACGAATTTGTAGGGCTGGATCGTGTTAACGCAAGGGATGCGGAATATTCCCCTGAAAAGATGGCCCAGACATATATGTCTTAAAGCAATGCTCATTTTGTTTCTTCACACATAACTTTTCAATTGGTTTCACCAACACATAGATCGACGAACATAGTTAATAGTTGAGATGGCAGGCACACACATAGTAATGGAGGATTTGATTATGGCAGATAACACGTATAGTTCCAATCAGGCGTATTCGTTAGAGAACCAGTTAAATGAGGCACGTGAAACACCATTATTTTATAAGGTATTTGCCTTGGCGGGGGCAGGGATGATTCTAGATGCTGCCGATGTTTATATGGCCGGTGCAATCAATAGTACGTTAATTCAGACAAAATTTGCGAGTATTAGCCAAGGCTCATACTTTCTATCAAGTGGTTTTTTAGGACTTTTTATCGGTTCACTTTTAGCGGGCTACATTGGCGACTTTTTTGGGCGAAAATTGTCCTACCACTTTAATCTTTTACTTTTCGGTGTATTTACATTGTTATCGGCGTTTGCGCCAAGTATGACGCTTCTGATTGGACTGAGATTTATTGCTGCCATCGGCCTGGGAGCAGAAATTGTTACCGGGTATGCGGTGGTTAATGAGTTTGCACCCATCAAACGGCGAGGACATTGGTCAGGGATGACCGCCATCGTTGCGAACACGGGGGCACCGATCACCCTATTGATCGCATCGTTCATGATTCCAAGATTTGGTTGGCGTTCAATGTTTCTTACAATGGGAACACTTGCTTTAGTG
>NZ_JAXGWW010000132.1:0-5536 GCF_040773105.1 Lentilactobacillus sp. | reverse complement strand
TGAAATTAACTAGTCCAATCAAGAAATGTCCACGACGAAAAGAACGCGTCGTGGGCATTTTTTATATTTTTTTCTGATAGACAACTTTATATTGCAAAATTGGTCCATTTCCGCTATTGTCAAATTAGTAACAATTGGAATAGTCCGATTGCAATATCAGGAGGGTTAATATGAAAATTGGATTTATCGGAGTCGGGGCAATGGCCCAAGCCATCATTCAGGGCTTATTGAACGCCAAATTTGTTCCCGCTGAAAATATATTGGTGCATAGCGCACATAAAGCCCATTATGAAAATTATGCCAAACAGTACGGATTGACCGCTGAAGTAACCAACCAGCAAGTCACAGAAAATAGTGATCTGGTGGTCCTCGCAGTGGTGCCGGCAATTGCCGCGGACGTTTTGGCAGAGATTCGAGATCAACTTTCATCCCAAAAAACATTGATTTCAATTGTTTCAGGCGTTTCACTGAATCGCTTGGAAGAATTAACTGACTACAACTTACCGATTCTTCGAAGCTTACCAAACATTAATTCTCAGTATGGTCAGGGGATGACCGCAGTCGCTGCCAACGAGAACCTTTCTGGTGATCGGAAAGCGCAAGCGATTGCGATGTATGAAGCAACCGGCAGTGTCAGTGAGCTTTCAGAAAGTCAGTTTGCGGCATTCAGTGCGATTTCCGGCAGTGCCGTGGCGTACGTTGACTTCTTCATTGACAGTCTCAGCCGGGCCGGCGTTAAGTACGGTTTTACCAAAGAAATGGCCACCCAGATTGCCGCTCAAACCACGTTGGGGTCTGCCCATTCATTGATGGCATCCGGTCAGACACCAGCTGAATTAATTGATAAGGTTTGTTCCCCGGGTGGCGACACCATTGCCGGTATCCTGGCGATGGAACAGGCCGGCTTTTTGCCTTCCGTTATCAAGGGAATTGACGCGACGATTGCCAAGTCAACCGGCAATAACGGCTAAACAAATCAAGTTTGGAGATTTAAATGTCAAAGGTATTGATAAACGCGACCATTTATACAGGCAAACGCGTGATTGACAAAGGCTATGTCCGATTCAGTCAGCAAATTCTTGATGTCGGTGAAATGAGCGACTACCAACAAAAACCAGACGATCAGGTGATTGATGCCAGCCGGAAATTGGTGGTCCCCGGTTTCATTGACGTTCACACGCATGGCGGCTATGGTGTTGACACCATGAGCACGGATCCTGCAGCCATCAGCCAGATGGTCGATAAGATGACTCAAGAGGGCGTCACAAGCGTTTTTCTAACCACCATGACCCAACGCCCGGAATTGATTTCTCAAGCCATGCAGACGATTTTACGGGCTGCTTCGGTGAATCCAAAAATTGTCGGAATTCATCTTGAGGGACCGTTTATTTCGCCCAAGTATAACGGGGCCCAACCGGAAAACCTCATTCAAAAGATTGACATTGAAAAACTTGCTGAATGGGATCGACTTTCTGGCGGATTGGTCAAATTGTTGACTTACGCCCCTGAAATGGGGGTTGATGATGAGGTTTCAACGTACTGTTCTGAGCACGGGATCGTCATGTCGGTCGGCCACAGCGGCGCAACTTATGCGCAATTAAAGGCCCTCAAACCGGCGCGGATCACCCATTTATTTAATGCACAACGGGGATTTGCTCAGCGCGAGGTTGGGGTGGTCGGCTACGCAATGCTTGATCGCGATGTCAAAGCTGAGCTGATTTGTGACGGTTACCACGTGGCCCCCGAAGCCGTTCAGATTGCCTATAAACTCATTGGACCGGATCGACTGGAGCTGATTTCCGATTCGATGGAAGCCAAAGGCGAGCCGGACGGCACCTATCAGTTGGGCGGCCAGCCGGTTAACGTCCATGACGGCCGGGCAACCTTAACCAACGGACATCTTGCCGGGTCGGTTTTAAAATTCAATCAAGCATTCAAAAATATAATCCAATTTGCCAACTGTTCGATTGCCTCCGCGGTGAAAATGAGCTCGACCAATCAGGCGCTTGAGTTCTCACTGACACATAAGGGATTCCTAGAGCGCGGGTATGATGCCGACTTAAATGTGTTTGACAAGCACCTAGACCTTATGGCAACGTATAGTTATGGCAAATTCGTGAATAAAGACTAAGGGAGTTGGTATCAGTGGGTTTACCAATTTATATTCAAATTCATAATGAAATTAAGCGAAATATTGAGGCGAACAAGTGGAAAATTGGTGATCGGATCCCCTCTGAACGCGAGTTGTCGACAGATTTCGGCGTGAGTCGGATGACGTTGCGGCAAGCTATCCAAACCTTGGTTGACGAGGGTATTTTGGAGCGTCGGGTTGGATCGGGAACGTTCGTTGCCAATCAAAAAGTGCAGGAGAAGATGGCCGGTGTGACCGGCTTCACGGACCTAATGCTCGCGCAAGGCAAGGTGCCGTCCAGCAAAACGATTTCGTATCACACGATGGAACCATCATTAAGTGAGATGGAAAAGCTCCACATCACCCAAGACCAGGCGGTTTTGCGGATGGAACGGATTCGATATGGCGATGAAGTGCCGATTTGTTTTGAAGTCGCTACGGTTCCGGAAAATATTGTTGAAGGACTGGAAAAGTCTGAGGTCACCAGCTCACTTTACCGAACGTTGGAACAAAAAAAGGGCCTGCAGATCGGCAAGGCCCAGCAAACCGTCTCGGCAATGCTGGCATCTGAACGCATTGCGGAGTATTTAAACATTAAGCGGGGAGAAGCAATTCTGCGGCTCAGACAAATTACCTATCTTCAAGACGGTCGTCCGTTCGAGTACGTGAGAACCCAATACGTTGGGGACCGATTTGAGTTTTATTTGGAAAAAGAATAATCTGTGGCAGCTCAAGACTGCTATGTAAAGGGGCTGTGACAAAACTAACATTTTGCCGACAGCCCCTTGTTTTTTCAATTTTATATAGCCGGAACGTGTGCCAAAAGGCCGCTTCCTAGGTTATGCAACGCCGGCCATGAAATGCCAAGCCTCTTTGGCGGAAGCAAACCCGCCTTTTGGCACACTCCCTTTTTGAGTTGAAAGGATGGGAATCAAAACGCTTTGGATCGTTCATTTGCCTTTAATTTGATTGATCACTGAGTTTTATCATCCGGGTGCTTGTGTTTCTTTGGCTGATCATACCGACTCGCGTAACTTGTCCGAATCAAATCGGTTACCCAAGTCATGAACGCTGCCACAAATGCGAAGACAATCCAGGAAGTCCAGTCATAGTAGCTACCCGTTTGTCGCATGACGACCATCCATAACACAAAATAAATGACGTAAAAATTCAATCTCGGCATTCTTAAGTAGCTGGTGACGTAAGCCAGCCCGTAAATCCCCAGCATCCCATACTGAGTATCTTGAATAGCCGGCTCGTGTTCAACCAAGTTGAGGATAATTCCAAGGCCGACAAAAATAATCAAGAAGTAAGTTAAATATTTGGGCGAAACGACTTTCATCATAAACCTCCTTCATAAGCGTCCTTATGAGTGCTTCCGAAATCTTTCCTGAAAGACTTGCCACAAGTAACGGGGAAGAACCATCAACCGACCGATCCGGCTGGGTTCTTTAACGACGCGGTAAAGCCACTCCAGATGCAGCTTCTGCCAAGATTTTGGTGCCCGCTTAACGGTTCCGGTCAAGACATCGAATGAACCGCCAATTCCCATCCACAGGCCGTTTGAGGCAATTCGATTTTTATCGATAAATTCTTCCTGCTTGGGGTAGCCAGTCGCAACAAATACCATATCCGGTTCGGTTCGGCGAACGTCCTTCACGATATTTCGGTCGTCTCCAAAATAGCCATCATGGGTGCCGGCAATTTGAAGGTCGGGATAGTTTTTTTCCACGACTTTGCGTAATTTGCGGATCACGTCGGCTTTGGCACCGATAAAGTATGCCGATTTGTGGTTGTCATTTCCCCATTCCAACAGGTGAATAAATAGGTCGTATCCTGTAATCCGCTCTTTGATGGGTGTTTTCAGCATTTTGGCGCCGATAACAATGCCAATACCGTCGGCGACGATGTAGTTGGCAGAAGTGATCAGTTTCTGATACGCTGGATGTTCCTTGGCGTACATCACAATTTCCGGATTGGCGGTGACGACAAATGTATTGATGCGCTGATCAATCTTTTCGTGTAAGACGTTTTGAAAGGCGGTTTCTGTTGTGTTTACAAAGGGAATTCCCAAGATAGACACTTTTTGGCTGTGACTTTGGTTGTTCATGATTACTCCTCAACAATTAATATCTTTCGAATCACTATCAATGCTTTTGTTAATAAACACAAAAATGATAGAATATAAACTAATTATATAACATTTACCTGGGAGGATAATGACACAATATGTCAGAACACGATAATTTAACGCTACATACCGATTTTTACGAGATCAACATGATGGCGACATATTTTCAAAAGCATATGGAAAACCGCAGGGCAGTCTTCGAAGTCTTTTTTCGAAAGCTTCCTTTTGGCAATGGGTATGCGGTGTTTGCGGGGCTTGAACATATCATCCAGTACATTGAAAATTTAAATTTTACTGATGATGATATCGATTATCTGCGAGAAGTTACCGATTATCCCGACAACTTTTTAGAATACTTAAGAAACTTTAAATTTAAGGGCGCCATCAAATCAGCTTATGAAGGCGACATTGTTTTTGCTAACGAGCCGATTTTACAGGTCGAAGGAACACTTTGCGAGTGCCAATTGGTGGAAACCGCGATTTTGAATATGGTCAACTACCAGACGTTGATTGCGACCAAGGCGTCACGCATCCGAACGGTAGTGGGAGACGATCCGTTAATGGAATTTGGCACCCGGCGCGCGCAGGAAGTTTCAGCAGCCCTTTGGGGAACCCGGGCCACAATCATCGGTGGATTCAACGCCACGTCCAATGTGTTGGCTGGCAAGAAGTTTGGCATTCCCATCAGCGGTACTCACGCCCACTCATTGGTTGAGTCATTTGGTAATGACTACGATGCTTTCAATGCCTATGCGCAAACGCATCACGACTGTGTTTTTCTGGTCGATACTTACGATACGCTTAAAAGCGGGGTTCCAAGCGCGATTAAAGTCGCTAACGAAATGGGCGATAAGATTAATTTTGCCGGCGTCCGACTGGACTCAGGCGACATGGCCTACCTGTCCAAACGGGTTCGAGAAGTTCTCGACAACGCTGGATATCCCAATACCAAGATCTACGCGTCAAATGATTTGGACGAAACCACGATTGCCAGCTTGAAGATGCAGCACGCTAAAATCGACGTGTGGGGCGTCGGTACCAAAGTGATTACCGCTTTTGATCAGCCTGCACTGGGAGCCGTCTACAAAATGGTTTCCGTAGAAGACGGCAACGGTAAAATGGTGGATCGGATTAAAATTTCCGGCAACGCAGAGAAGGTCTCAACCCCCGGTAAAAAACAGGTTTGGCGGATTACCGACGCTAAGGACGGCAAATCAGAAGGCGATTATGTCACCTTAGCCGATGAAGACCCACGCAAAGAAAAGTCGATTTAT
>NZ_JAXGWW010000131.1:0-5584 GCF_040773105.1 Lentilactobacillus sp. | reverse complement strand
GAGTTTACTTTGAAAAGACTTCTGTTCGTTACCTCATGGATATGCCTGGCATTAACAAGGTATTCATCGTAACCAGCCCAGAAATGGTTGAGTTCGGATATGTTGACAAAGTGCTTGACGAATTGAAGCGTCGCCCTAACGAAATCGAATATTCACTGTTCTCAGGGGTTGAACCTGATCCAACCACTGATACGGTTGAAAAAGGTGTTCGTCAAATGAACGCATTCAAGCCTGATACAATCATCGCCTTGGGTGGTGGTTCTCCATTAGACGCTGCCAAGAACATGTGGCTATTCTACGAAGACCCTAAGACCAGTTTCTTCGGTGCTAAGCAAAAGTTCATCGATATCAGAAAGCGGGCATACCGTTTCAACAAGCCTAAGAAGGCTCAAATGATTGCGATCCCAACAACTTCAGGAACTGGTTCAGAAGTGACGCCATTTGCTGTTATCACCGACTCAAAGACGCATGTTAAGTACCCATTGGCTGACTACGCTTTGACACCTGATGTTGCGATTGTTGACCCACAATTTGTTGAAACTGTACCAAAGGGAAACATTGCTGCTTCTGGTTTGGATACTTTATGCCACGGAATCGAATCATTCGTTTCGACAATGGCATCTGATTACACCCGTCCATTGTCACTGCAAGCAATCAAGTTGGTATTTGATAACCTGGCCGACTCATACAATGGCAACATGCACGCTAAAGAAGAAATGCATAACGCTGCAACCTTAGCCGGAATGGCATTTGGTAATGCCTTCTTAGGAATTAACCATTCGGTTGCTCATAAGCTTGGTGGCGAATTCGGCTTGACCCATGGGATCGCGATTGCAATCACGATGCCACATGTGATTCGTTACAATGCCAAATTACCAGAAAAGATCGCCGTATGGCCTAAGTACGAGTATTTCCGTGCCAACAAGGACTATGCAGAAATTGCCCGTTACGTTGGAATTCAAGGTAAGAACGACGATGAATTGATCGAAGGATTAGTTCAAAGAATTATCAAGTTAGCTCATGAAGTTGGCGTAACCTTAAGCTTGAAGGCTTGGGGCGTCGACAAGGCGAAGTTCGATGCAGCAGTTGATCGTCTTGCAGTATTAGCATACGAAGACCAATGCACGACAGCCAACCCAAAGGAACCTTTGATTGCCGATTTGAAGCAAATTATGATTGACGATTATGAAGGAACGAATGTAGAAAAATAGTGAGTGGAACAAACCGTTTAGCTTCTGAGTATTAATGGAATAAGTGAGCGACGAGCAACGGGTGATGCGGTGTGTAAGCTTAAAATGATTAAAATCCCGAATTTGGATTTAAATCATTTTAGGCTTACACGTTAGCATCAGTTGCGTCGGAGCTGTCCTCAAAAGCAGTGAGCGGAAACCCATCGGGTGATCCCGAGCATTAATTGATAAAAGCCGTTAGCCATGAATTGTGTGGCTAACGGCTTTTATCGGTTAAGCGGAGGGATCAGATGGGGTGGAGCTGTCCTAAAAAGCAGCCTAACCCGGGAGAGGTGCTTAACTATCCAAAGAAATTTGTAGAATTGACAACACGATAAATTAGAACCACCAGATCACCAATAGCCCAGTTACGCAATTACTCGCGTGGCTGGGCTATTGAGCTTTATTTGGGGAGTGCAGGTTTTTGCAGCTGTTCTAAAACAGCATTTTACTAACACTTTTTCAAAAGCTCCAAGATCGGTCAACTTTCTATGCTATAATTTTCCATGTTAAGAAGCATAATAAAACGGAAAAAGGTGCAAATCCTTTACAGCCCCTTCGCTACTGTAAGATTGACGAAGCTGTCACAACTCACTGGGTCACCCTGGAAAGAGGACAGTTGTAGGACGAGATCAAGTCAGGATACGTTTGTTATGCCGATTGCAAAGCTTCTTAGGGTCGGCTTTGTCAATTAATAGCGTATCTCTCGGATATTTTGTGTACCCAAAATAAGTGTCTGAATTTAGGTTATTAGTGATTGAGAAACGGCCCTGGCTAGCGAAACTAGCCGGGCTTTTTTGTTGTGTTCATTTTTTGTTGAGGGCGTCATCACGATTTAATTATTTGGAGGAGAGCATACACATGAAGAAAAAGCAGTTTGTTTATTGGATATCACTCATATTAGGGTTGACCTTATTATTTGCCGGAGGAAGTAACGTTGCCAGAGCAGACACTTCGGCCGACGTTGATTCAGCCATTGCATCCGGCGTCAAACTGACCGCGCAAAAAGAGACGTTAGATGCGTGGGATGCCGCCATTTTGGCCACCAGTGACAATGGCATTACCGATGCCCAGGCACAAAACGCCTATAACGACATTGTTACCACGAACTATTTTCTGAGCGGGGAGGATCATGGCTATGCCGGCGTTTCAAACGTTGCGGGCGTCATTGGTCTTCGTGCTTTGGGAAAAGATCCGACCAACATTAATAAAAAGGATTTGGTGGGGCAGGTTATTAACGATCCACTGGCACAAAAGGAGAAGCCGGATTTATATACTTTGGTTAACGACCTGGAAGCTTTAAGTACTGGAAGTTACGGCAAAGCAAGTGAAAAAGCGCGGGCCAGTTTGACGACCAAACTCTTGGCTGCTCGGGATTCAGCATCAGGTATCTGGAAGTCTGCGTGGGGTGATGTTGATCCTACTGGACGAGCCCTACAGGCACTCTCAATGAATACGGATCAGCCAGGGGTTCCGGCAGCAATTTCAAAAGCGGTAGCCGAAGTTGAAAGTCACTATTACCAACCAAACGGTGGTTTTGGCAATCAAGATAATAAGGAAGATCAGTATAACAACATTACGATGGTCGACGGACTGGCAGCCGCGGGCGTCGATGTTTATACGTCATTGAACAATAAGGCGGATTACAAAGCACCTGTTCAACGCTTGTTGGATCAAAAAGACATTGATGCGGACAGTAATTCGATGCTGCTTCAGCAAGCCACCTATACTTTGGAACAAGCCAAATTTACCAAAGATGGTGGTCAGGGGTGGATCTTTAATTTTGAACAGAACCCGACCTTCAGGCCACGAGAACTTGCTAAATTAAATCAGACGGCCACGGCTCAAAAACAAGTAATTAACGGCGATACGGTAGGCTCCGCAACTGATAAGGCAACCGCGATCAGTCAGGTTAACCAGATTCTCGAAAGTTCAATCACAAAAATTAACGCTGATACTTCGGCTGAGGAAGCAATTGCCGACAGAGCGGTGGGGATCGCGGCAATCAACAATGTGAAAATTGTTGATTCAAACGCCAATTCGACAAGCACAGCACCGACCACGATCAACAATAATTACACGACGATTATTAGTAGCGGGGCAAATTCATCGAGTTCAGCCTCAAGCGCAAGTTCGCAAGTAGCGCCAACCCCTCAAAAGAAGCATCAAAGTATCAAGGGATCGGTTGTCTATGGGTTGACGAAGGTTAAGCTGTACAAAACGACTCACTTTACCAAGTCCAATCTCATACGGACCTATCAGAAGCAACCTCGAACCAAGCGGCCGATGTTTCTCGTCATCAGCCAAACGATCAATCAAAACAGCCAGCCGATTTATAAGCTGAAAAACCTCGGGAGTGGTAAGACCGGCTACGCATTAGCAGGGGCAACCCATTTCTCAAGGGCTTACTATTCTGCTAAAGTTATCCAGGTTAAAGTGATCAATCCTAAAGGAATCAATGAGTATGGAAAAGTCAAACTGACCGATAGGAAGCATCACGTAAAGAAAAATGCGCTTCTAGCAGTTAAACAAGTTGTTAAGTATGGGCGCACAACTCGTCTGCGGTTGGCCAATGGCTGCTACGTCTCCGCCAACAAAAAAATGGTATTTGCCACTCGGATTGCAAAAGCGGTTGTTCAAAACACTGATGCCACGGCAACGCCGACTGTCCCCACTTCATCTGCAACCAGTTCATCTTCTACGACGACCCAAGAGCAAACGACGCCAACGACATCCAATGGGACCGCCACACTGCCAAACAATGTGCCGACTAATCCGGCTGGAAATGCCAATGCCAATTCTGGTTCTAACACGGACTCCAGTACTGAGACGGTAACAGTGACGATTAACGCCAATGGCTCAGTAATTGCAAGCGGCAGCGTCACGGTGTCCAAAGGTAAAACAGCACTGGACGCGTTAAATGCCCTGGCTTCACAACACAACTTATCGATTACAACCAGTGGGTCCGGCAGTACAGCTTACGTTAAAGGGATTGATGGGTATAATGCCGGGCCAGCGGGAACCATGACCGGCTGGTTATACGCAGTCAATGGCAACCAACCGAACGTGTCGATTGGTGCGTATACTGTCAAAAAAGGTGATCAAATTTCGCTGACTTACAACAAATAATGACGTATTTTGAGGAGGTTCTTTCATATGAATCAACTGATTAAAAAAATCCTGGTGGCATCAACCGCTGCGCTGACGGTCGTTACTTTTGCGACAACGACTAACGCTGCATCTCTTCACACGGCCACAGCCAAGACAATTCACACCCAGACAAAACGGACCTATAACTATGCCAAAAAGATGTTGATCAAAAATCGAACCGGCTTGTCCGGTAAGACCAGTGCCATTTTTAGCAAGAAAGCTTATCCGGATACTGGTGCATCTTCTGGTTACTCCGATTTTTTACTTGGTCTCAAAGGGAACCATTATCGTTTCACCACCAAGCAAAGAACTTTATTACGCAAGAACTTGGTGATTAAGCGAAATACGCCGGCCGCTTCGTTAGCCAATGCCGTAATGGCGGTGTCGGCGATGGGGATGAACGCGAAAAAATACAAGCCATATCACCAAAAACACGGAATCAATCTGGTGGCCAGGCTGTATCGCGCACGCATTTCCAACCAAACAGCCAGCTCACAAGCTCAGGTGCTGATTGCCGTTTCGATGAGCAGTAAATTTAAACGGCCAAGCAACGCCAAATTTAGCAAGACCAGTCTGAGCTCGCGGTTGGTGAATGCGCAATTGACAAATTCGGGGTGGACGTACAATAACGCTCAGGGAACCAAGGACGCCGACACGACCAGCATGGTCTTAACAGCCCTTTCTCGGAGTGGTTCCAGTAGCAACCATGTTCGCTCAAGTATTCAAAGCGGCCAAAAATTCCTATTCAGTATTTCCCAACCCAACGGCGCTTTTGGCTACACATTCAATGGCAAAACGACGGCTAACGCGAATTCGACAGCCGAAGCGATCATCGCCTTAGCAAACGATTCAACGACTCAAAAATACGTGAACACGACACCCATGAAGGCGAACCAAACAGCGACGCCACTGCTCGCAATGCTGACGTACGTTAATCGATCCGGCTCAATCAAGCACGCCACCAGCCAACTGTATGGTGTCGGCCAGGTTAATTTGGCGATAGCGGCGTATAAGGCGGCATTGAAGCACCAATCTGTTTACGGGATTAATTAAACAGTGTGACCGAATAGCAATTAGCTACAATAATATAATTACTTAAACGACCGGAAGATGGGACTTAACGTACGATTCAACAAGACAATATTTGCATAAAAAAGGTCAGAGCAAAACATCTAGTTTTGTCCTGGCCTATTGTTTGTTTAAAT
>NZ_JAXGWW010000130.1:0-5587 GCF_040773105.1 Lentilactobacillus sp. | reverse complement strand
TGCTGAAGGATAAGAAAAGCGACCGGTATTATCTGTACTTGACCGATAATCATCGCGTCGACTTCAAGTCGCTAACCGATCAGCTGGGGTTGGGCCACAGCCGCCTGGCATTTGCCAGCGAAGCCCAATTGGAAGCCCTGCTCGGCGTCGTGTCCGGCATGGTGACGCCACTGGCACTGATGCACGACACCGACGACCAAGTGACTGTCCTGCTAAACAAGTCGCTGCAAAGCTTCCCCGAAATCTCGGCTCACCCGAATGTCAATACGGCGACGATTTTGATGTCGTATGCGGATTTAGTGCGGGTGCTGCGGGCTATGGGGAAAGTGCCAGTGGTGATTGACTAAAGTCCTAATGCATATTAACTATATGATTGTGAGGAGAATATTATGAAAACCAATGAATTAGAACCAACAAATCCTGAAAAGTTGTTAGTTATCGGGAATGGGTTTGATCTTGCATGCAGTCTCAAATCTAACATTTCAAGTTATCTAGATTATGCTAAAAACAAATTTATGCCACAAAATTTTGCCGTCATATTAAAAGAAGTACAGAAATACTTTGATGAAAATCAATCATGGACAGAAGGCGGTCAAACGGGGCAGCCTAGAGTCGAATCGTTAATTGGTAATCCTAACAACCCTACTGCCCGACTTCTTGGAAACGTAATTAGTGAAAGGATAAATTTCTGGGATCTACTTTTTGCTGAACGTAAAAATATTGACAAAGAATGGAACGATGTTGAAAGTGAAATAAAAGACGTTACTGAGGGCCTAAAGACTATCTCCATTAAAGAATTACTAATGAAATCAGAGTATAGCCTGAATTCTTCACAATTAAAAAGCTATGTACTTCTTCTCGATATATTATCCAAGTTACGGAACGAGTTTCCCAGCAACTTAGTTGAGGATGATAATTTCTTAATTAATGAGCTACAGAGTTTTGAAAACAATTTTGCGGCTTACTTGCAAGAACAATTCAGTTCCGAGATCCATTCTGGATATCGAGATTATTTGAATGAATCAGAAGAACTTCTCCAACGGTTATCCGGGGACTCTGAATACAACATTCTATCATTCAACTATACCCAACCTTATCTTTGGACAAATAATGAACACTTACACACATATAAAAATTTCCACGGGCATATTGGGCGCCCCGATACTGATGAAACCAGTAATATTATATTCGGAATCGATTCAACTGATGTTTCACCTAATGATTCAAGCTACAAATTCACTAAGACTTACCGGGATTTATTTGATAGTGACGCAAGTAAATCCAAGGATTTACTTGATTCAAATATTAACGAAATTATTTTTTATGGCCACTCACTTAGCAAAGCGGATTATTCTTACTTCTTATCGTTATTTGATCACTATCAAATCTACTCAAATACAAATGTTTCACTAACTTTTGCCTACAATCCTTACATTTCCGGCATGTTACCTCGACAAGTTAAAGAAGACCAATTCAAAAAACTATCATCATTATTATTTGAATATGGAGATACATTGGAACAAAATCACGGGAATAATTTACTTCATAAAATGATACTTGAAGGACGGATTAAAATTATCCCACGGTTTGCAACACATTACGCTCACTGAAAGTATTATCTAAATAAGGCTTTGGCATCGTATTTACAGGGTGTCAAAGCCTTATTTAGATAATACTTTACAATACATCCGGATACTCATAATGAATTCCGGGAATCTGCAAGGTGTTGATCATGTCAATGGACAGGTAATCCAAAATTGCTTCCGGAACGTCAGGCGATACCAGAACGGCAACGCTTCTTGAGGCGACCGTTCCCTTTATCAAGGTCTTATCCTTGCCGTCCACTTGGAAGTGGGCCTCGTCAACCGGGTCATACGAGTAGCCCAAACCGCCTTTGACACCGCCGCTTAAAACGTCTTCGACTTCGGTGTCCGGGTCATCTTCGTAATGATGAATCAGGCCAATGATTTCCCCATGGCCCCAGTCAAATAATGAAAACTGGTCGTCAGGGTCGCTGATGACGGTGGTCAGTGCTGGTACAATTTCACTTAATCGTTTGCGGTCAAGTTTGTTATTTTCGTTTTCCATATCTCTCATCCCATAATTAGATTTTATTAGCGCTTTCATCCCTTATGATACTTCAATTGATTTCTGCCGACAAGCTCCGGAAATGGTGTGTCGCACAGTCAATCGCACCAAACACATTAAAGGCGGCACGCAAATCAGTTTGCATTCCACCTTTAGTCTGTGATCTAAATAAAGCGTATCTTACGCATCGGCGCTTTCGGGCGCTTTCTCCACGATTCCTTCCTTTTCCAAGTATGTATCAATGCCTACCATGGCTTCTTTTTCATCCTAACCACTGGCCGAAATTTCGACATAACTGCCCTGGGGAACGCCCAGTGACATCACACCCATGATTGATTTCAAATTAACCGTGTGATCGTTATACGTGAGCTTGATATCAGACTTGAACTCCTGTGCTGCCATGACGAGTCTGGTTGCTGGCCGTGACATGATGCCTGTTTCTGCTAAAACTTTGAATTTATGCATTTCCATTTGACTTCGCCTCTTAGATTGTTTGACTTGATTGTTGAACTAATATATTAACTGATATTGTAAGCGTTTACTAGTCAATTTTCAATCGGTTTTACAACATTTTTCCAACTTATTCAAAAAATATAAGAGGTTTGTGATATTTCATAAAAAAGATCAGTATTTCGTCGTGCGGACAACATTTTGATGATGCTTGTCAACCGCCATATCAATTTTTTAAGCTTCTCTACCAAATCTTTAACAGGATTACAGACCGCAATCTTTCGTCAACGGAACTCAATTATTTTGTAACTTGCTTGAAAAGTATGGGCGTTATGATGACACCACAAATATTAAAACGAGGTGTTCTTCATTGAAATTCACGAAATTCATTTTGAGTGCTGCAGTTGCCGGAGCGATTATGGGCGGCGTGGTTACTCAAGCAAGCGCAGATACTTATAACAATCAAACCCAGCCACAACAGGCAAGCACCACCTACTACAATCCAAATGCCGGCACCACCAAGGCGACCGTCAATAGTGCGACGTCAAAGGCGGACGCCGTGGTCAGCTTGGCCAAGCAACTGGCTTCGCAAAATATCCCCTACGTTTGGGGTGGCGAATCCCTTCAAGGAATGGACTGCTCGGGATTGACCGACTACGTCTACCAAAAGGCAGCCGGCATCGCACTGGGCCACTATACGGTTACCCAGGAAAGCCACGTTACAACAGAAGCCGTGTCGGAGGCTCAACCAGGTGACCTGTTGTTCTGGGGAGAGCACGGCGCAACCCACCACGTAGCCATCTACATTGGCAATAACCAGTATGTCGCCGCACCGCAACCGGGCCAAAATGTCGATATCGAAACGATTAACAGTGCCTTTATGCCGAGTTTTGCGGGTAAAGTCATTGGGTAGTGTGTGACAAAAGGCGGTTAGCTTCCAAAGTATAAGTTGATTTGCCAAACATCCTGGGCTTGGATGATTGACAAATCAACTTATACGGCCGGAAGCTGCCGTTTGCCAAGTAGGCTAGGCAGGCTTTCAGCCGGCCGTCGGCGCACGATTCAGCTAAGTAACATCATAACCACACCAATGAGGTGAACCTCTCAACAAGTTGAGAAGTCCACCTCATTTTTTGATACGCATTTAAATCATCGGTCCACCCTTACCTTCAAGGGCGACGGCTTTACAATTATCCCAAGTAATTTCCTTGTAGGCGGCGTCCCAGAAATACCACTCCAGCAGGCAGCTCTTCAAGAAGGTCTGTTTGGCCTGTTCCTGCTCGCGTGCGGTCGCCGACTCAGCTTCGTGATCAATGATGTTGAAGAACTGCTGAATGTAGCCGTTGGGCCCTAAGAAGGCATCCCCGCTCATGGACAGGAAACTTTGAAACGGCTCTTTTTGAACTCTCGTCTGTTTGGCCATAAATTTACCCAACTCAACATACATCCACTCTCCTGCCGCAAACGATGGCAAAATTTGCAGAACGCTGTGGGTCTGGATGGTGGCCGCCATGTGCTGACGGTACATCTGGTTAATCGGCTGAATCGGCGTCTGCTTGAGCGTTTCCCAATCATGCGGCATCGACTCCGGCTCTCGTTTTAGCCAATCCCGAAGCATCGTCAGCTGCATATCCTGGCGTTTTTGAAACAACAACGCCTGCTCGGTGGTCGAACTATAGTTGATCAACGCATTAATTACCGCGACTTCATTATATTCAAACGCAATATCCTGCTCGTCATAATAGCGCAGCTGACCCGACGTGAGTTGACCGCTGATGATTCCCTGAACAAACGGATGTTTTTCGTTGGCAATCAAATACGGTTGGGCGTCAAACAATATATCTTGAGACAATGACATAATCGTTCCTCCTGTGAGTGGCACGGGGTCCGACCATAAAAAAAGACCAGACGACAAATGGATTGCCGCTGATCGATAACAGTTGATGATAACATGTGACACCTGCAGCCAAATGAATTGGTTGCCAATTGATCTTCCTGCGGCAGTCCTAACTGCATCAGGTTCAATGGGTATCATCTCAGCCGTAAGGGCACCCCAGACCACGTTTTATTTTGTTTTACACAGTTGATTATAGTGGGTTGGCGGTGAAATACAACTAAAAATATAGAGTGTCACCTGATTATTTTGTTTTCATCATGCTGTACCCCTAATTAAAAATTTGACTGACACCGTGTACAAAATCACAGTCGTCATATTAGTAAGTACGTGGTTTCCCCTAGATATCTTTAATTGCCAACTTCCCTGATAATTTCAGTATACCTGACCACTAAATTTTCCCCAACAAATTTGCAGACTTATTCCATGCTTTTTTCGTCACATTGGCTTACAATCAATTCCAATAAATAAGCATACCGTTTGGAGGGATCCACATGATATCAGAGTACTTAACGATCATTGGTGTCGCCTTCATCGGCCTACTGGTCATTGGGGTGAGTATGCTGACGGCAGATTATGATGAGCTCGAACCGGTTCCGGCCGGCCCCGAGCTGTACGAAGGCCGGTCACCGCAATTTGACGTCGAAGTTGAACCCGGCACCTACCAGTACGATCCGATAACTGGCGAGACAAACATTCCGGAAAATGCCTTTAGTTTGTACCAGCTGTATACTATCGACAACATTTCTTCGTTTGACGAATTGCAGCTAAATGAAGCCGATCAAGCATTAACTCGGCAGTTGAAACAGTCAACCAGCGGCTGGGACCAGTTCCCCGATGACGTTCGCAATCTATCACACG
The DNA here is from genome assembly GCF_040773105.1 of Lentilactobacillus sp. Taxonomy (NCBI): domain Bacteria; kingdom Bacillati; phylum Bacillota; class Bacilli; order Lactobacillales; family Lactobacillaceae; genus Lentilactobacillus; species Lentilactobacillus sp. The sequence continues at coordinate 294 of NZ_JAXGWW010000130.1, read as the reverse complement.
TTTGGACGATCGCCGGTCATGGAAATGTATTGTTAAAGTTGAATGAAGGATAGCAAAAAGGACTCGAAGCGAGGTGGCTTCGGGTCCTTTATTTTTAGTCATTATTGATTGTAGTCGACTAGTGATTAAGTCATAATTCGCATTTCCCCATCACGATCTTAATCATCCATCAATTCCTTCAAACGATTCTTCGCCGACAACCAAAACAAAATGGACTGAACGGCGTCATACTGCATCAAAGTCGCCTGGCTGGCTGACTTCAGTTCCAAACTGGTTGGGTCAGACAGCTCCTTG
>NZ_JAXGWW010000129.1:0-5601 GCF_040773105.1 Lentilactobacillus sp. | reverse complement strand
CAGCCGAAACGAAACACCGTCTGAATTCGTCGAGCGGGCTAAATCGACCTATTATGATAAGAAACAAAAGACAGCGGACTGGAAGGATGCCTATGACGGCTTCAAAGACGCGATGGCTCACTTCAAATTCCAGCTGCCGATCCTCGAATCGACAGTCTCTGAAATCCAAAGGGAAGTGGACGACGCGATGTTTAAAATTCAACCGCGGCTCGAAGAAATTAATAAATATTCTGAAAAAATGAAGTAAAGCTTCCAAACAAAATATGAATATTTGTTTAAATTCTTTGCGGCATTATATAAAAAACGGTTATTATGTTATTATTGTCAAGAACGTTTGCTTTGCAGACGAATACTTTTAGGAAATGGATGTGTTTTTGTATGAAAAAATGGCTAATCGTTTTAGCCGGCGTACTGATGAGTTTTACTCTTGCAGCTTGTGGCAGCAAAACTGTTGCAACAACTAACGGCGGTAAAATTACAGAAAGTGCTTATTACAGCAGCTTGAAGAGTACCTCAAGTGGTAAACAAGTATTGCAACAAATGATCTTAAACAAGGTCTTGGAAAAACAATACGGTAAGGATGTTACGAGCAAACAAGTTAACAGTGAATTTGCGAAATACAAGAAACAATACGGTTCATCGTTTAACTCAGTTCTTCAACAAAACGGCATGACTGCTTCATCATTGAAGGATTCAATTCGCTCAAACCTCTTATTGAAGGAAGCCGTTAAGCACAACATCACAATTACTGATGCACAATTAAAGACTCAATTCAAGTCATACCAACCAAAAGTAACTGTTAACCAAATCTTGGTTTCAAAGAAATCAACTGCAGAAACAGTTATCAAACAACTTAAGGCCGGCAAGAGCTTCTCAAGCTTGGCTAAAAAGTATTCCACTGACACCGCAACTAAGAACAAGGGTGGCCGAATTTCACCATTCGACAACACCAACACAACGTTGGACTCTAACTTCAAGACTGCTGCCTTCAAGTTAAAGAACGGCGAATATACTAAGACCCCTGTTAAGACTCAGTATGGTTACCAAGTTATTCAAATGGTTAACCATCCAGCCAAGGGCACTTACAAACAACATGAAGCTGAATTAAAGGATCAAATCGTGACATCAAAGATGTCTGACAGCAACACCTTGCATTCAGTTGTATCAAAGGTTCTTAAGAAAGGTAAAGTTACCATCCAAGATAAAGACCTTCAAAACGTCTTGTCAGATTACCTCTCAACTAGTTCAACTAAGAAGTAATTAAAATCGTTCATAGAAAAGGGATTGGACAAATTGTCCAATCCCTTTTTAGCTGCTCATCAATTATAAAAGCTCACCTTGCGTCGGTTTGTCAGGCTTTTGTTTTGGTTCAATCACCTTTTTGGGTTTATAAAAGCGCCGATTATCAAGCCCAAATACCCGGTCACTAAATTCACCCGGCTGGACATTCTTCAAAGCGCCCTGGATCATAACAATTGTGGCGTCTAATTCATCCAAATGGTGTAAAATCTCTGCCTCCAACATCTTTGGCCGCTCAGGCGAACCGTATTCAAGCAATCCGTGATGGGATAAAACCATGTGCCGAAGCATGATTAAATCCTGGGAGTCCTGATCGATTCCTAGTTTGTCGGCAGCTTCTACGATTTCTGCATCCATGATACTTAAATGCCCCAACAAATCGCCCGCTAAAGTGTACTCTGTGGCGATTGGACCGGAAAGCTCGGTCGTTTTACCCAAATCATGGAGAATCGCCCCAGCGTACAATAACGGGGCATTGATACCATCGTATTGACTGACGATGGCATGAGCTTGTTTTAGAATCGAAATCGTATGAAATGCCAAGCCACCTGCAAAATCATGGTGGTTGGACTTTGCTGCCGGAAAATCATAGAAGCGATCAGCATGCTTTGTAATCAGCGCCCTGACAACCCGGTTGTAAGTCGCGTTGGTAATTTCGAAGATTGTCTGGTTAATATACTCTTCCATCTGGTCTCGCGACATGCCGGCCTTTTTGATAAACATCAGCGGATCATGGGGTTCGCTTTGGTTGGCCAGCCGCATGGACAGAATTTTAATCTGTGGGGAATTCATGTACACTTCCCGCTTTCCCTTCAGTAAAACTACCTTGCCGGCCACGAACTCCTTGGCATTTTCGGGGGTTGCATCCCAAAATTTGCCGGAAATATCGCCTGATTTATCTTGAAACACCAGTGACAAAAACATGTTTCCATTCTTGGCAACCCGCTTTTTGGCGTCCTTTAAGAGCACGTACATTTCAAACTGTTCATTCAACTTAACATCCATTAACTGCTTTGCCATGAAACCACCTCCTAAAGCTTACCCAAATCCAAGACCGTGCCGGCATCAAATTCACGCTCAAGATTAGCCGTAAAGTACAAAACTTGCGTCTGTTCACTCACCTGCTTAAGCATCTGGTTTGCGGCGTGTCGTCTTGATTGGTCAAAATTAACAAATCCATCGTCAATCATGATTGGCATCGGGTATTGATCACTGAACCCAACCGCCATCGACATAATCAACGCTAAGTACAACTGTTCCATCGTCCCAGTTGAAAGCTCGTTAACCGGAAAACGGACGTCATCTTCTCTAACCACTGAAATCTCATTTTTGAAAATAATATCTTTATAAGCATCATTTGTCAAAGTTGCAAAGTATCTTTTGGCAAGTGTCAGTGTTTTAGGCAGTCGGCCCTTGCTGGCAATGTTCAACACAGCTTGAATCCATTGAGACCCGAGTTTTAACGCAACGTAACGCTGAACGTTGTCAATAATTTCGGTCTGCTTATTGGCCAAGTCTTGTCGCAATTGATAGTATTGGCCATTTTTAATCAGCCCATTGATCTCAGTGTTTAGCTGAGTGACTTTCTGGGTCAATCCATCAATCTGTTCACTAAGCGTTTGAACTTGCTGATTTTGGTTGACGACCAAATCATCCAGCGCCTTGGCATCAAGCTGATCGGGAATCTGAACCTTGGTTGCAGCAAGCTGCTGCTCAAAAATATGCTTTTGCTTTAACTGGTCAACCAACCTCTTTTGAGCCTTGTATACCTGTTCAAATTCATCATCTGATTGGACTTTTCGATCATTTAAAAAGGCCGTTTTTTGTTTCGTTAACGCGTCCTGTTCGTCCTTGAGATGTTGAATTGTGGTCTGCAAAGTAGCAAGTTGTGCTTGCTTTTGTTGATAAGCTGCCGCTAGTTTTTGCCACCGCTGAACAGTTTGCGTAACTGTCATCAGCGCGTCGCTGGGCTTTGAACGGTCAAATTTCAACCAATCTCTGGCAAATTGCCATTGATCAATGAATTGATTGTAAGTCGTCTGCTTATCATTGAGTTCAGCTTGTCGTTTTGACAATGTCTGCTGAAAGGTGGCAATCTGGCTGAGGCTCGCCTGCATGCCGATCCAGTCGTCTTCCGGAATACCAGCCAACCCAAACCGCTCACTAATGGTGGTTAATTGTTGTTGAACCTGGCTTAATTGGCGATTTAACGCGTCAATATCGACGACAGGTGCCTCAGGTGTCACAGATTGACTCTGCTTGGCAACGTACCAACCCGCCCCTGCAGCCACAATTGCCAGCACAAAGCCGATCCACCCAAATGAGGTAAACAGACTAAGGATCACCCCTGCAACCAGTAATGCCCCGGCAATTCCGTAATAAATCAAGCCGGTACGTGACTGTGGTTGCTCCGGTTGATGAGCCCGTCGTTTTTGCGACTGATTAATTTGGTCGGTCAGATTTTGTTGGGTGCGTAACAGGTTATTTACCTGATTTAATTCATCAGCCGAAAAAGCCTTTGGAATCTCACCTTTAGCATTGTGAGCAACAGCCTCACTTTGATCAGTTAACTGTTTGGCAGCTTCGGCAACCTGTTGCTGGGCAGTTTCAACCTGATAGCCTAAATTTGACTGACTCGCGAGTTGGCCATATAACCGATCGATGCGTTCCTGGTGGCTCTCGTAAAACGCTTGTCCAGGGGTCTTGGAAATGCCAGCCTGGCGCTTCGCATACTCAGCTTGCTTTTCGGACAATTGATTGGCCTGAGCTGCTAATTTAAGCTTTAAATCGTTGAAATCAGTATGATCATCATCTGAAAAGCCTTTTCTTATCTTGGATTCATTGACCCCTTCCAACTGAGCCAGCTGATTAACAACCGGTATCAAAGATTGTAATTGGCGATTTTTTCCAAGTTCATCAGAGGCAGTTTTGCGTTGTTCCGGCAGCCGCGCCCACTGGTCCCGGGATTCTTTTAGTTGCTGTTGCAGGTCTTGGTAATGGGGAAAGTCATCTCGGGCATCTCGTACCTGGCTTTCCAATTTTTTATAATCGGCAATCTGGACGTTAATCTCTTTAGTCCGACCTCGAGGTGCATAAATGCCGGCCGAATCCTTATCTAATTGATCTTGCAGTCCCATCCAATCATTGGCACCAGCAACGCCAATTGACTGAATGCGAGTTGCCAATTCGCTTCTCCCCATCTTGTAGAATTCACTTTGATTTACATCGCCAAAATAAAATAATCGATCATAGGTTGTTCGATCAATCGGCCCAATCAGGTTCTGATAATCAGTTTCAGTTAATTCCGTATCGTTATCTAAATCATAAAACTTAACCGTTCCGCCGTACTTTAAGCCGGTTCGAACAATCTTATAGGTATGCTGATTGGCAGAGAAGGTAATTTCTCCCCCATATGGCGCATTGCCCTTTGGCTGGTATTGACCATGAATCGAATGCTTTTTATCAGTAAATCCAAATAAGATTCCTTTGATAAAGGCGAGGATCGTGCTTTTTCCGGCTTCGTTAGGACCATACACAACCTGAAGAGGATCTTGAATCGTGATCTGCTGGTCGATCCACTGGCCAAAGCCATAGATATTGAGCGCTTTAATAATCACTTGTCGCCGTCCTCCTTGTCGTGTTCGTTAACCACATTTTCGCGCAGAATTGCACTGGCATCATCAAAAACCGATTGCTTAATGTCGGCCTGATTCAATTCATCTTTGATAAAGGCCGGTTGTTTGTCAAATGCTTTTAAAATTTGATTATAGGCATCGTCTGTGAGGGTTTCATCCCTGGCTTGATTAAAATATGTCTGATCAATCGCACTATAAACAACGTTTTTCTCCACTGGCGCCTTAAGGGATGTCACCCAACAATTGAGCTGACGCCATTTATCACGATTAATTTGTTGAATAGCGTCAAGCAACTCACCAGAGGCAATTTGACCCAACAGTTCTGAATCAAGTTGCTGATCGCTTTTTAGTTGAAGTCTTAAGAGGTGCAACTGGTCAAAATGTTGATCGGCTAACTGGCTCATAATCGATTCCGCAAGCTGTTTAACTGGTTGCTGAGCGACCGAAACGGCCATAAAATCCCAAATAATTGGCGCAGTTGACTGGAAGTGAGATGTCAGTTGGCCGCCATCACTTTCAACCAACAGAAATCCTTTTTCACCAGTTTCGTTGATGTGACGTCCCTGAGTATTGCCGGAATAGTTAATGGTGCCTTGTTTATTAAGTGCCTGTCGCTTGTGAATGTGTCCAAGGGCCCAGTAGTCGTACCCCTTTTCTTCAAGCTGAT
>NZ_JAXGWW010000128.1:0-5746 GCF_040773105.1 Lentilactobacillus sp. | reverse complement strand
ATTCATTTACTAACGACCCGTATGGCTCACTCGCATCGGTTATGTCACGAAATGTTCAAGACCGAAGTTTCATGGCAACAACCCGCCAAATTGGTTCCGTTGGAGCGCAATTTATTGCGGGGGTTGCATTCATTCCATTAACCGTTTTGATTGGTGGTAGTGACCAAAGACTCGGTTACTTCTGGGCTTCTGCTATTTTTGCCGCATTTGGCGTATTAATGTTTGGAATTTGTTACCTAGGAACGAAAGAAAATGTTCACGTGAACAGAAATCAAAATGCCCAAAAAGAGGGCTTCAAGGATTACTTCAAAGTGATCTTTAGAAACGGTCCACTGGGTGCCCTGATTTTAATGACAATCTTTACGATTTCAGCTATGAATACCAATAATCAAATGATGGTTTTCTATGCTGAATATAATTTGGGAAACATTGGTCTTCAGCCAATTATTAACGCGATTATGATGGGATGTTCAATTGTTGGTGTGTTTATGATTCCAACCCTGACCAAGCACTTTGGTCAAAAGCGAACTGCCATGGTCAGCTTTGTGATTGGTGCCTGTGCCAACCTGCTTAACTTCATTTTGCCGGATCATGTGGTTGTCTTTGTCATCTTGGTAACCATCGGATACACCGCATTGGCGATTCCAAACGGTATTACTTGGGCAATGGTTTCCAACGCTATCGATTACGGTGAGTGGCGTTCGGGCGTGAGAAAAGAAGGAATTACTTATGCAGCATTTAACTTCTCACGAAAAATCGCTCAATCAATAGCTGCGTTAGTATCATCTGGAATTTGAGCATTAACCGGCTATGTCGCTAACGCCCATCAATCAGCTGGCGCCCTTCGCGGGATCAAAGCTGCAATGACGCTTTATCCAGGAATTTGTCTGGTTATGGCAGCGATCATTATTGGTTTTCTGTACAAGCTTGATGACAAACGCTTTGGTGAAATTGCCAATGACTTGGATCACGGTCGTTGGGAAGGTGGAAAGATTGGCCAATAGTACAAGAAACTCAGGACTTTTAAAATAACTAAAACTAATTGGAGGAAACATATCATGGACTTAAATAACTTATTAATCGACGTTAAAGAAATTTTAGATGCAGATGGTGATTACACAAATCTGTCGAATCAAGAGATTTACGCACCATCAATTCAAATCGATCGAAGAAACGTTTATTTCATCCTTCATCACGTCAATAATGAAGGCATTATTGAAAAGAGCTTGGTTGTTTATGAAAATCGTTTAACAGCTGGTGATTTTGAAGCTCAAGCAACGATGGATGACCGAGATTCAACACTGCTTGTCGGTGAACTAAATGAACACAATAACGATGCTTTGGCTAAACGTTTCCAATGGATCCGGCCAACTTCTCGGCGTAACTATAAATATACATTTGGACTGGGAGATCGCCTTGGCAATGCCTCAAACCCTCATTTGCGTTTATTTAAAGGACGAGGCATTATTCCTGTTCTGGCACAACAATCAATCCGTGAGTTGGTTTTGATGCACCGCACCAATACGGACGTCTTCCAATCAGCATCATGGGCGGTCTTTGAAGAAGGCTTCACATACGGTTGGGGAGCTGACGGCGATCACGTTAAAACACCTTATGAAGTTGACTATGCGGTTAAAATTGGCTGCTCAATGATCACCTTGGATTGTACCGATGAGATCAACAACAACATCGTTGAATTAAATGATGACGACCTCGATCAACGTTTTAACCAGCTTGACCCTGACCAGATTAAATACTTCAATGATACCTATTTGAACAAGACATTTGATTTGGGCGACGGTCGTTCAGTTAAATTCACCAAGCATGATGTTGAAGAATCCGCTTTGACATTCTACGACGCCATCTTGTTTGCCACGACCATCTACAACAAATTCGTTGTCCCATATAACTTGGACTTTGAAATTTCAATGGATGAAACGCCTTATCAAACGACCAACCCTAATCACTACTTCTTCGCTAATGAATTAAACCGTCGTGGCATTACACCAGTTACCATGGCACCACGTTTCTACGGTGAGTTCCAAAAAGCAATCGACTACATTGGCGATACGGAGCGCTTTGAACGTGAATATGTGATTCACGAAGCAATTGCTGAACACTTTGGTTACAAACTTAGCATCCACTCAGGTTCAGACAAGTTATCCGTTTACGAAATTATTGGCCGCGTTTCGAAGCAACATGGTTGGCATGTTAAAACCGCCGGAACCAACTGGCTTGAAGCATTGCGGGTTATCGCTCATAAGGATCCAAAATTCATGTTGGAATTGTACAAATTCTCATATGAGAACCTGGACGATGTTAAAGACTTCTATGTATTCAACGCCCAAACTAATGGGACCGCACCTAAACCTGAAGATATGAACACTGAAAACGTCATGGACTTGTTGGACGATGATGATGCCCGTCAAATTCTGCACACAATGTATGGCTCCATCATGAACTTGAAGCATAACTATCACTATGTATACCGCGACAAGCTCTGGAACATCTTGCTTAAGAACCAGGCACTTTACGATCGTTACTTGAACATTCACATTGCTGAACATTTGGATCTTCTCCAAGGCGTTGTTAAGACCAAAGATGAAGCCAGAGAAAAATATGAACCTAAGAGTGACATCTCAAAGGAATCAGCAGCAGAGCTTCAGGCAACCTCAAAAGACTAAGAAGGAGCGATTAATCAATCATGAGTTTATTAGATGATGATTTCCTGTTAGGTAATGACACGGCCAAAACCCTATTTCATGATTATGCGGCAAAAATGCCAATTATCGATTTTCATTGCCATTTAAATCCTGAAGAAATCTATGACCACAAAAACTACCCAAACATTACGCGAATTTGGCTAAACGAAGGCACATATGGGGACCATTACAAATGGCGCCTGATGAGAGCCAACGGCGTTGATGAAAAGTATATTACCGGTGACGGTGATGAATACAAAAAGTTTATCGAATGGGCAAAAACGATTGAAAATTCTTATGGTAACCCATTATATGAATGGACCCACTTGGAATTGCGCCGTTTCTTCCATATTGACGAAGAGTTGACCGAAGAATCAGCTCCTCGAATCTGGGAGAAAGCGAACGAACTATTACAGACAGACGATTTCAAACCACGCAACTTGATTAAAAATTCCAATGTCCAGGTGGTTTGTACGACAGACGATCCGGCTTCTGATTTGAAGTATCATAAGTTACTTAAAGAAGAGGAAGCTCAAAGCGGCTTCAAAACCCTCCCGGCGATGCGTCCCGATAAGCTGATTCAGATTGACCGGGATTCATTCGGTGAGTATCTAAAGACGCTCAGCGACGTATCCGGCGTTGAAATTAATAACTTTGCTGATATCGTCAAGGCACTTCATCAACGTTTCGAATTCTTTAACGACATGGGCGGCCGGCTTTCGGATCATTCATTGCTGACTTATCACTTCAAAGAAGCCAGCGATGAGGAACTCAATGCGATCGTTAACAAGGGTATGCAAAATGAAGCATTGACTCAAGATGAGATTGACCAATATTTGACAATGTTGCTCGAAAATTTGATGAAACTGAATGCTGAATTTAATTGGACGATGCAGTTCCATATCAATTCCAATCGTGATTTGAACCGACCGATGTTTGATAAGATTGGACCAGATACGGGATACGATGCCGTTGGAACCCAACCGGATATCGTCAGCCACATCACCAAACTTTATACGAAGATGCAAGATACGCATGATGTTCCCAAGTCGATCTTTTACTCATTGAATAACAATGATTGGATGGAATTGGCAACCATGATGGGTTGCTTCCAGGGCGAGACCGTCCAAAAGCTGCAACTTGGTGCAGGATGGTGGTTCAATGATACGGCTGAAGGGATGGATAACCAGCTGCGAATCTTTGCTCAACAAAGCTTACTGCCGCATTTTGTCGGAATGTTAACCGATTCGAGAAGCTTCCTATCCTATCCGCGGCATGAGTACTTCCGTCGGGTATTATGCAACTTCTACGGCAAATTGGTCGAACAAGGCCGGGTTCCCAACAACGAAGAAAAGCTTGGCAAGATTGTTCAAGACATTGCGTATAATAATGCGCGAAATTACTTTGGCTTTTTAGATTAGTTGAAAACGTGATAAATGGTTTATAAGGGGGATGGCTTTGTATGTGGCCATCCTCCTTTGTATTCCGGGAATGAGATTAATCAGCTTGACGGATTCGAGATATAACGCGATAATTATTTTCGATATCATTAACGTCGTGAAAAGGGGGGCCTGAGACTTGAAACAGATTGATAAAAATGAAAATGCAGTTACGATTCGGACAATTGCCAAAATGGCAAACGTGTCCCATACGACGGTCTCAAGGGCCCTCAATGGAAGTTCTTTGGTAAAGCCGGCTACTCGGGAAAAGATCGCCGAGATTGCCCGTCAAATTGGCTACGTACCCAATATTAGCGCGAAAAGTCTTGTGACTAATCGTTCCTATATGATTGGTATCTTTTTTACCAATTTGGATACAGGAACGTCTGCCAGCTTTTTAACTGAAGTTATTGAACAAGCACAGGGGCTCTTGCCGAAGGGGTATTCTCTGTCAATTAATAGCGTCGACAATGCGATGGATGGTCAGGGAATCTCTGTTAGCAACTTTGACGGGGTGATTGTGATTAGTCAGTCCGAATCTGATGATGAGTTTATCGAATATCTTCATAAAACCGGGATTCCACTTGTCGTGTTGAACCGGGTAATTGAAAGAACCGATATTAATAACTATGCCATTGGTGATGAGCTGGGTGGTAAGATTGCGACGGAATACGCCATTCGAATGGGCCACCGGAAGTTTGCCCTGATCAAAGGGTTAAGAACGTTTGAATCGTCTAAGCAACGTACCATAGGCGTCAAAGAAGCGATGAGTGCCCATCACATTCAAATCGCCCCTGACATGGTTAAGCAGGGCGACTACAGATCCAAAAGTGGCAACGTCTTGATGCGCCAAATTCTTTCCAGCGGCAGCGTTCCAACCTGTGTGATTTGTGAAAACGATGATATGGCACTGGGGGCACTGAATGCCTGTATTGAATTGGGCTATCAGGTTCCGCGTGATATTTCGATTATTGGGTTCGATGATATGGCCTACTCCAAATACTTGGTTCCACCTCTGACAACCGTCCGCAAGCCAACGCCAACCATTATCAGCATGGGTGTCTCCCAGTTGATGGCAATCGTTGAGAATGGCCAGCAGGATGACATCGAGCAAAAAGTGGTTGATCCCGAGATTATTGTGCGTAGTTCGGTGTTGAATATTAGTGCGGGTGAGTGAATGAATTGATTATGGATCTTTCTTCATAAATTATTGGTCATTGTGGTGACTGGCAATTTTGGAGAGAGGTCTTTTTTGTGAGATTTAAGGTTTAGTTTATAGTAAACTGTTAGTGTACTCGTGGTACATTTTGGGCGGGAGTAAAGAACTAATTGAAAATGGGTATTTTCAATTTTCATAATGCCTATGTAGCGGTGTTTGTTTAGTGTATTCCCCACGTGTGTGGGGGTAATCCTCGAGTTGCTCGTTGCTGTTCTTCAAGCTCTTTGTATTCCCCACGTGTGTGGGGGTAATCCCATCACAGAATCTGACGGCACTGAAATTGAAGTGTATTCCCCACGTGTGTGGGGGTAATCCTTCTCGGAGCTTAGTTGAATCCGTAAACTCAAGGTATTCCCCACGCATGTGGGGGTAATCCTATTGGCGAT
>NZ_JAXGWW010000127.1:0-5859 GCF_040773105.1 Lentilactobacillus sp. | reverse complement strand
GTGACCTGAATAATCTGAAACGCCATCATTGTCGCACAATATATCAAAATAATGTAACTCATGATAAATAACAGGTCAATGGCAATTCCCCGCCAATTACGGCTAAAGGCCACGAGGGTTAACTGCCAAAGATAAGATCCAAGAATACCAAAGTAAAGAAAGCCGGGAATCGCAATGGCTAATCTTGAAGAGAAAACGGTGAAAACAACGTATACCAATAACAGCAATCCGCCTCTCAGTAATCCTGCAAGCAAACGGCCATCATTAATTGAAAAAGAGATCCTGATTGCCTGGCTCTTAAAAATTGAAGAAGCCACAAAAAATGCGACCATCCCCCATAAAATAAAGATAATATAAGTGGATCGGCGTAATTTTAAGTTATCCAGCAAACCAGTCCCTCCTACTCCAATTGATTAATTCACTTAGTCCACCACAATCATCACTTCAGGCTTCCAGGACTTGGCAGTTTTATCAGGTACGACATATAAGCCATAGTGACCATTCACAGAACTATCCGCCGCACTGGAAACGTGGCTGGAAATGATAGAAGCGTAATATTTCAGTGCATTTGTTGTTTTATGCTTTGCCCAAAAAGCGTAGTACCCCGTCATTGTCTTGGGATCTACCTGTTTGACCGTAAAGCTGGTGGTCTTGGGATTGGAAATCCCCGCTTTTTCGGCGGCATCTCGGGTGCTGACATCCTGAGTAGCTAAAATTTTAGCCATCGCATCCAGCTTTTGATCTGAGACATCTTTAGTCAAATTGGCAGCCACCTGATCACTGATCAACTTTTGAAACTGGGACTGCGGCAAACTCGCCAGCGTCGTCAAATTATCCTGGAAGAACTGTAACGAGCGTTCAGACGAAAGATTCACAATCGACTTGGAAGCCGCGTTCTGTGAGGGATTAACACCCTTGGTTAAATAACCCCGCCAAATGAAGCCATCTGAGGCATTCCCATAGTTATAAACTTCATAGTAAACGTGCTTTTTGGTCCCATTTTGCATCACGACACTATTTTTAACGTACCAAGTTGTGTTGGGGTAATTTTTGAGATTATGCAGTCGCTTGGTGTGGGTAGCATTCCACAAATACACCGGACTATTGGACTTGGCATGGTACGCCACCGCATGATTACGACTGAGGACTTTCGTCCAAACATAAGTCGATGAAGCAGTCGTTGCGGTATTCGCTGTCGCAATCGAATTGGTATTTCCTGAAACTGGAAGACTCGTTGCGGCCACAAACCCAACCGTCATCAATGCGAGTAATAATAACTTTTTCATTGTGTTTTCCTCCTATGTACTAGCCAATTAATTATATCAGAAAACATCCCTAAAATATGGCCTATGTTAATTATATACGTAAAAATACCCGCTAATTTTTTAGCAGGCATTTTTTTCAAATTGTTAACTTATTTACTTCTGATAGCTCAATCCTCTGCGTAGTCGTTTCCAAAATGACGTATCATCGGTCTGTAAAATCAAGCCTTCATAGATCTGGCCAATGTACCAGGTCAATAACCCAATGCTGACAACTAAGATGGCTAAAGAAATTGAAATCTCCATCCCACTGGCGTTACCGTTAATAATTCTCATCGGCATAAAATAAGAAGAGAAAAACGGAACGTAAGACAAAATTTTGGCAATCAAGGCGTCAGAATTACTTTGAAACGGCATCGTCAAGAAGAAGGCAATCATGCTCAAATAAATTGCCGGCTGGGCCGCCTTGGGTGCATCCTCTGCTTTGGCAACCAGCGCCCCGCTGAACGCCGAAATAATCGTGTAGATAATGACCCCTAAGAAGACAAATAACAGGTTGACGTTTAACATATTGCCGATAATCGCGTTCACCAATGACCGGTTATCAACGATGATCGTTTTGATGTTGTCAAGATGCATGGCAATCTGAAAGAAGCCGTAACCCCCGACAAGGTATACAAGAATCTGTGTCAAAATGACACCAAAGACGCCCAAAATTTTGCCAACAAAATATTTAGAGGCTTTAGTACTGGAAAAGATAATCTCCATCACTTTGGTCCCCTTCTCTGACGCAATTTCCTGGGCAGTCACTGACGAATAAGTAACTAAAATCATGTAAATCATGAAGACCAGAATCCAAAATGACGCAATCTTGGCAAAATTGGCGCCACTATCAGACTTCTTGATTTGCGCTTTAAATGACGGCTGCACTGCTAACGACTTCATCTGCTTGGCACTTAACTTGGCATTGGCTAAATTAAGTTGCTGCTGGGTTTGCGAAAGGAATACGTTAATTTTTGTTTTCATGCCGCCGCCCAGTGAATCAGTCGAATGATAGGTCCCGGTCACTTGGCGCTTATCAGAGGACAATACCAAGTAGCCGGCAAGCTTGTTGTCGTTAACGGCCTTTTGAGCCGTTGCCGTTGTTGTTACAGTCGTTTTAACGTCATCCCGATTTGCTTTAATGAATTGTGGCCGCAATGTTGGGTCATCCGACACGACCGCAATCCGCTGTTGATCCGAACTGGAGGTCGCACTGGTGTAGCCAATTCCAAGCGAAATCGCCAGCAAAATGAACGGCGACAGCACCAACACGATAAAGCTCCAGGACTTGACCTGTCTAAGGTAGGTTTCCATGGCGACAATTAATGTTTTATTCATTGGTCATCCCCACTTTCATTCTGAAAATTTCATCCAGTGTTGGTGGCTGCTGACTGAATTCTTCAATATATCGACCCGCTGTCAACTTTTCAAACACTTCAGGCCCCGCACTGGGATCGTCCACCCGCAATAAAAATCGTTTGCCACGAATATTTTGAACCATGGTAACGTGCGGTAGCTGACGTAATTGATCAGAAGTCCAGTCGGTTGTGACATAAATTTCTGATTTACCAAACTGGTCGCGGACTTCGCTGATCGTTCCGTTTAAAACCATTTCACCCGTCCGAAGCATGACGAGTCGATCACAAACCGCTTCGACATTTCCCATATCATGACTGGAAAAAATAATGGCTGCGCCAAGGTCACGGGCCTCAAGAATTGCTTGTTTTAACAAATCTGCATTCACCGGATCCAATCCGCTAAAAGGCTCATCTAAAATAATCAACTTGGGCCGATGAATCAGCGTCACAATGAGCTGAACTTTCTGTTGATTTCCTTTTGAGAGATCTTTAATCTTGTCCGACTTCTTGCCCTTAACCGCAAACTTCTTCAACCAATCATCAATCTGGGGCCGAATCACTTTGGCAGGTTGATTTTTTAATCGTGCCAAATAAACAATTTGCTGTTCAATTGTCAGCTTGGGCATCAAGCTGCGTTCCTCTGGCAGATAACCAATTGAATCAAAGTCAGCTTCTGAAATGGGCTGACCATTCCAGTGAATCTCACCATCATATTTTAAAAAGTTGAGAATACTGTGAAAAGTCGTCGATTTACCGGATCCGTTTTGGCCGATCAACCCGGTAATCTGTCCGTCCGGAACGTTAAAACTCACGTCGTTGAGGGCTTCGACACTACCAAATTGTTTGTGCAGATGGTCGATTGTAAGCATGCAAGTAGCCTCCTTTGTTATCGCTTATCATATCATAAATGCAACTTGAAAATGACTGAAATTGGTGAATGTAACTTTATTTTGGCATCAATGCCGAAGAAAAAACCAGGACCCAAAAGCCCCGGTTAGTTCAATATTGATCAATTAATGATACTGTTTCATTGGCTTAACGAAGTGCCAGCTGCGTTGCCGGTAAGCCTGGTCCCAGAACTCCCATTCCAATTCACAGCTCTTCAAGAATTCTTCTTTGACAACGTCTAAATGATGCTGGTCATAGTGCTCGGATTCGCGGTCGATTAAAGAAAACAACTGTGGCAGAATGCTGTCATCGGAATCCTCCATATCGGCATAAAAGTCGATCCAAGGCTTGAATACATTGTCATCAGTATTCTTCCCCTGCTTCACAAACCGGTTTGCGATTTCCAAGTAAGTCCATGGACACGGCGTCATGGCGGCAACAATGTCAATCAAGTCGCCAGTTCGTGCAGATCGGTACATATGTTCATTGTACAGGTAGGTCCCCGGTGCTTGAGGATCATGTTGCAGCGTTTCGTATTGAACACCCGCGACATCGCAGAAGTTGTGGTGCGGATGAATTTCACTATTCAAAACAAAGTCAATTTGCTTGGCAAAAATTGCCATGTCTGCTCTGGTTTCCGACTTCTCGATCGCGGCAGCATACACCTTGATGAAAGCGTTCAGGTAATTGAAATCCTGACCAACGTAAAACGTCAGTGCCTCCTTGGGAAGATCTCCGTTGCCGATTCCTTCGACAAACGGATGTTGATAGATTTGGTGCAAAATCGGCTGTCCAGCTTCAACTAATTCTTCAGAAAATTTCATGGGTCAATGCTCCTTAAAGCAAAATTTTCAAACAGAACGTAACCGGACTTGGTACAGATTGTTCTCATTTCTTCCACTTCCCTACGTTGGTATTAACCAAATCAGGTTCAAAGGGATTGGCGAATTGCCATCTCAGCACAAGGCACCCCTAGTGATCTTATTTGAATATCCAAAGTCTAACATATTTTGGCGATGATTTTACGATTTTCTTCTTATATGATACGCTAAAAGCAACAATTTTCTGCAGGGGGAAAATCTTACTTAGCCTCAAAAGGAGAGTTGTCTCATGAAATTCAACTGGAAGATCGCACTCATTAGTTTTTCTCCATACATTCCTTTGATAATCATTTATTTTTTGATCCATTTGTACATCGTAAATGACGTTATCGCTTTGCTATTCGCAGCAGGTATCTTTTCAGCCTTATATATTTTTGCTTATTATAAATATGCCAAGACTTTCTTCGAAAAGCATCCTGAACTGGATCCGCAAAACTTTGGATTCAATACGGTAGCAAACGTTGTTTGGGCACTTGGGATCACCATATTGATTGGGCTTGTCATCCTCAAGGCTTATCCACAAAGTCCAGAAGGATATCTGTTAGCATTCGGTTTGTTCTACTCCGTCATTACGGGCTTCAAATCATACAGGAGAACAGCAAAATGACATTTAACTGGAAATATGCGCTATTCACCAACGCACCGATATTATTTACATTAATCATCTATATCGCTATGACTGCACTACAAATTGATTTAATTTGGCTAATTCTTGTCGTCATTTTAACTTGGACAGGATGGTATGCCTATGCTGGTTGGAAAGTCTACCGTCGTCATCCTGAATTTAATTACCATAATTATCAGCGTGGAACGGTTTCGATGATCATTATCACAATTTCAACAATTGGCTTTCTATTCTTACTCCTGAAGCTCAAACTAATAGACACCGCCCTCTTTCTCACGTGGCTGGCTATTTCAAACTTCTTAGTAGATGGGTTTGCGAAGTATAAAGGCCTTCAGTAATTTTAAGCATCCTTTCGAGAGCAGCGAACTTAGTTGCCATGGCATTTAACGTTGTTTCCGCAATTTACTTTCGAATTCTGAAAAAGCAATTGATTGAAAAACAAATCAATTAATTTTGGCTTTTAACTATTAAAGAAGAGAGCCCAAGTTTTTAACTAAGCTTGGGCTCCCTTCTTTGCGTCCAATCATTCTTTTAATCAATTGATTCTTATCCATTCTTCACCGCAAACATCGGTAGCGTCTTCAAGAACACGCAGTCATTTCGATCAGCCGCGTGACCTTCTGCCAGAATTGAGCAACGTTGAACGACTTCGGCGCCAACCTTTTTTAATAAGTGTTCAGCTGCAGATAATGATCCGCCGGTACTAATGACGTCATCCACAATAATGACCCGTTTTCCGCGCAGCATTTCGGCATCGCAGCCATCTAACACCAATTGTTGATGATAGTCCGTGGTAATTGACC
>NZ_JAXGWW010000126.1:0-5908 GCF_040773105.1 Lentilactobacillus sp. | reverse complement strand
GTTTTACATTGGATCACACAAAGGTAAAAGCTCCATACGTTCGTTTGATTACGACTGAAACCGGCCCTAACGGCGACGTGATTTCCAACTTTGATTTACGATTAACCCAACCAAATGAAACGGCAGTTCCAACGGCTGGACTTCATACAATTGAACACTTACTGGCAAGCCTGCTTCGTGACCGTTTGGACGGCGTAATTGACTGTTCCCCATTTGGCTGTCGAACCGGTTTTCATTTGATTACTTGGGGTGAACACAGCACCACCGAGGTCGCTGAAGCACTCAAGGGCTCACTTGATGAAATTGCCAACCAGGTTGAATGGAAAGATGTGCCGGGCGTCGATAAGTACAGCTGTGGCAACTACCGCGACCATTCATTGTTCTCAGCCAAGGAATGGAGCAAGAAGATTTTAGATGAGGGTATTTCAAATGACCCATATGAGCGCCATGTGATTTAATCAGCCATTGAACCACCGCTTATTGATTTAAAGGATATTTCCAGACGCTAACAGAAACAACACAATCAGGAGGAATAATACATGACAACGACTATTATCGGCTTTCCAAGAATTGGCCATCATCGTGAGTTAAAATTTGCGACTGAACATTACTGGAAAAATAAAATTGACCAAACTGAATTACAGCAAACCGCTCAAACCATCAGAAAGAATCACTGGCGGGCACAACAAGCTGCCGGAATTGATTTAATCCCCGCTGGCGACTTTTCATTCTTTGACGGGGTGTTGGACACCGCCAACCTACTCAATATCGTCCCCGACCGTTACAAGCAGCTTAATTTATCCCCACTGGACGAATATTTTGCCCAGGCACGGGGTTACCAAAACGGCTCTGAAACCGTGAAGGCCCTGCCGATGAAGAAGTGGTTCAACACGAACTACCACTACATCGTCCCCGAATTTACCAAAACGACCCAGGTGCAACTAGTCGGCGACAAACTCTTCAATGAAGTTGATGAAGCCTTAGCACTTGGAATTAACGTCAAGGCAGTGATTACCGGTCCTTACACCCTGCTTAAACTAAGTCGTTTTCTTGACGGCACCACCCCAAATGATTTTGTGGCAGACCTCATTACCGCATATTCAAAAGTCATTGAAAAGTTAGGCCAGCAAGGTGTTAATTGGGTTCAAATTGATGAACCTGCGTTAAGTTTTGACGTCAATTCGGCTGAAAAGGCATTGTTCGACAAGCTCTACCAAGGCATTCTTGCTGTAAAGAGATCCACTAAGATCCTCTTGCAGAACTACTTCGGTGATATCCGGGATATTTACAATGACGTCATCAATCTTGATTTTGATGGTATCGGCCTGGACTTTGTTGAAGGCCGATACAACGCCGAACTCGTGAAGAAAAATGGCTTCCCTGCTGACAAAGTACTGTTTGCCGGCGTTGTTAATGGTAAGAATATCTGGCGGAACCATTACGCCAATACCATTGACTTCTTGAACGGACTGAACACCCAAGCAAAAGTTGTTTTAAGCAGTTCAACTTCTCTTCTTCACGTCCCATATAGCGCTGAAGATGAAACCAAAGTGCCCTCAGACGTCAAGCAACATTTAGCCTTCGCCATTGAAAAATTAGCCGAAATCAAAGAACTCGACAGTATTTATCACGATGAAGCCGACGGCAAGGCCGCCCTCGAGAAAAATAACGCCCTCTTCAACAATGTTAAACATCCTTATAATGAAGCAGTTCATGAGCGGATTGATGGATTAAGTGACGCCGATTACACCCGTTTACCAGCTCGAAGTGAACGGGAAAAAATCCAAAAGAAGGAATTCAACTTACCAATCTTGCCCACCACCACGATCGGTTCATTCCCACAAACCAAAGATGTCCGACAAAATCGTGCCAAACTGCGCCACGGTGAGATTTCCAAGGAAGAATACGACAAATTCAATGAAGATAAAATTCGCCGGATCGTCAAAATCCAAGAAGAAATCGGCCTTGATGTCCTGGTCCACGGAGAGTACGAACGAAACGACATGGTTGAATACTTTGGCGAAAAGCTGGATGGCTTTGTCTTCACCCAAAACGGCTGGGTTCAATCATACGGAACCCGTGGTGTTAAGCCGCCAATCATCTGGGGCGATATCAGCCGGACTGCCCCTATCACCGTTGCCGCTTCGGTATTTGCCAAGAACTTAACCGACAAGCCAATGAAGGGCATGCTGACAGGACCAGTTACCATCTTCAACTGGTCATTCCCACGAGAAGATGTGACGCCTAAGGAATCGGTTACTCAGATTGCTTTAGCGCTTCAAGACGAAGTTCTCGACCTTGAAAAACACGACATTAAGATTATTCAAATTGACGAGCCGGCGTTACGGGAAAACTTACCACTTAGAAAGTCCAACTGGTATTCTGAATACCTCGATTGGGCAGTTCCCGCATTCCGCCTTGTTCACAGTAAGGTTCAACCAAGTACTCAAATTCACACCCATATGTGTTACAGCGAATTTGGCGATATTATTAAAGCCATTGACGCGTTGGATGCCGATGTGATTTCATTTGAAGCTTCCCGTGCCGACTTCACTTTGATCGACCAACTGGTTGCTGCCAAATTTCAGACGGAAGTTGGCCCCGGTGTTTACGATATCCACTCACCTCGAATTCCGTCCGAACAAGAAGTTGAAGGGCTTATCAAACAACTGGTTGAAAAGCTGCCAGTTGATAAGGTTTGGATCAACCCGGATTGTGGCCTTAAGACGCGTTCGGAAGACGAATCGTTTGAAAGTCTGAAGAATATTGTTGACGCCACCAAGAAGGTCAGGAGTGAGATCAATGAGCCTAACGGAGTTATTTAAACACAAAACTGTCTTTTCATTGGAAGTCTTTCCACCTAAAAAGACCTCCCCGACCGAAGCAATTTTACCAACTTTGACACGACTGCAGTCCCTTAATCCCGACTTTATCTCAGTGACATTGGGAGCTGGCGGCACCGATCACTGTGATGGCACCGTGGAGATTGCCAATTTAATTCAAAACAAGCTGAACATTCCTGCCGTTTCGCATGTGCCGGGCCTTTACCAAACCAAGGAACAGGTACTTGCCTTATTGGATCGGCTGGACAGCATCAACGTCAAAAATATCCTGGCATTACGGGGTGACCGGATTGCCGGTAAACAACCCGCGGGCGACTTTACTCACGCCAACGAACTGGTCAAATTCGTCAAGGAACAACGCCCTGATTTTACCGTCGCCAGTGCTTGTTACCCCAACTGTCACACCGAAGCGGCCGGCTTTGTCGATGACTTGGCCCACCTTAAAGAAAAAGTTGACGCTGGCGCTGACCATTTAATCAGCCAGCTGTTCTTCGATAACCAGGCATTCTATGATTTTAAAGAGAAAACTGAAATCGCTGGCATTAACGTTCCAATCGAAGCCGGCATTATGCCCTGTACCAATAAGAACCAAATCGAGCGGATCACGCAAATTTCAGGCGTTCCGATTCCAAAGAAGTTTGCGGCAATCATGGATCGTTACCAGGATAGCAAGGAAGCAATGCTGGACGCTGGGATTGCCTTTGCGGTCGACCAAATTATCGACCTGGTTTCTCAAGGCGTCGATGGCATTCACCTTTATACGATGAATAACTCGAAAATCGCCAAACGTATCTGGGACGAGACCGAATCCGTCTTTGCGGCATCCGACTTGAGCAAACAAAAAGCAAACTCATAAAAAAATCGTTTAGTGACATAACCGGCTTGAACGGTTAAGTCGCTAAACGATTTTTTGTGACCATTCTTTCTTGGAGGAGAAGAATTGGTTTAGTTTGCATGAAGTGTCAACTGCGATCGACGAAAGATCCGGTGAGCAACCATTAAGGCCATGGCTGTTGCGGCAATCCCTGACGTATAATACAGATTATTGCGGTTCATTAGCCGACTTCCTTACTCGTATAACGGGAAAATAACAATTTGATGGAAGAATCATATCTTGTAGGAGACGTTCTACACTTTAAATTGAAATCGTAACAGTTTACCGACTGTGTTTAACCTAGTGACTAACCTTTGAATCATCCCTTCTTTCATATTTGATTGTTCTTAGATTACCGTCGCCAGCTTAACCGAAGCTTAAAGTGCAGCCAAATCCAAATATGAATGATGATCCTTAACCAAATCGCTAACTCCTTTAGATCGTCTTAAGAAACCCGCTAGTCGTACTGTCTCAAAAAACCAGATAGTCGCTTTAATCCTTCCTTTAGGGTTGCTTCGTCGGCACAATACCCCAATCGGACGTGACCGGGCATGTCGAATCGGTTACCCGGCACCAGCAAAACGCCGGTTTCTTTTAATAATCGAACACAAAAATCTTCAATATCATCGGGAACGTCGAGCTTGGGAAACGATGTCGAGACCGCTTGGGGCATCACAACACTGGCTCGCGGTTCAGACGCAATCCATTGCCGATAAATGTTTAAGTTGTTGAGCACCAACTGTTGATTGCGGGCCAAGACCTGCTTGCGGTGCTTTAAGATATAAGTTGCCATCAAGTCATTAAAGACACCAGCGCAAATCATAGTGTAGTCGCGGTACTTTCGGAAAATATCGGCCACTTCGTGATTCGAGGCCGTCCAGCCAATCCGGATTCCGGGCATCGAATAGGTCTTTGACAATGAATTGGTCGCAATCCCACGATCATAGAGGTCCACAATCGAAGTAAACGCTTCTGGATGGTCCAATGGTAAATAAACTTCGTCGACCAAGACGTAGGCGCCAACCTGGTCAGCAAGTGCAACCACTTGTTTTAAAAAGGCCTCATCTAAAAGCGTCCCGGTGGGATTATTGGCGTTGTTCAAACAAATCATTTTGGTGTCGGGGCGGATTAAAGCTTTTAATTCCTCAATATCCGGGTACCACTGCTTGTCTTCGTGGATGTGCCAGGAATCAACCGTTGCGCCCAACGACTTGGGAATGTCGTAAAGCTGTTGGTACGATGGATACTCGGAAATGACGTGGTCGCCCGGCTCAATCAATGCGTATAAGGCCAAGTGATTCGCCCCCGTTGCCCCATTGGTCTGCAAAATATTTTCCGAGTCCACATCAGCATACAATTTGGCCACTTCAGCTTTAAATTCGGGCGAGCCCTCAATCCAACCGTAGTTCATCTTCTCTTTGTCCAGCATGTCATAGAACTCGGCTCCCTGATGGCCGTCAAGCGCTAACGCCTCTTGCATGGTCATCGACGAAATTGTGCTTTGAGAGATGTCGTACGTCGCCGACTTTTCCCATTTATTTAACCATTCTTCCACACCAAATCCAGCAATTTTCATTCAATCCAGCTCCTTTATTCATCTTTGTGTTCAGTTCAAAAATGTGGTGCGACTATTAACCATAATCTTATAGTTTATATTTGACTTTGTTTATACTCGTGATATGATAAACGTGGGGATAGGTTGGTGAGCCGATGCATCAATTTTCATTGTCGTCCTAGTCAGCAAAGGAGATGGCAACCATGCTCAACTTATATTTGGCACCCAGCAGCTCATCCAGTCGACGGGCAAAAAAGCGGCTCATTGACCACGGCATTGAATTTACCGAACGCGATATCTCCAAGGACCCCTTAACCGCAGATGATATTAAACGACTACTCAGATTGTCGGAAAATGGGACAGAAGATCTCATCTCGACTCGATGCATCAGCTACCGCAAGCTCAAAGTCAACTTTGATAATCTAACTGTATCACAGTTGATCGACTTGATGGTTAATCACACTGACTTAATCCGCCGGCCGTTGATTTTCAACGACCAACAGTTGCAAGTTGGTTTTAGTGAAGAAAATATTCGCAGCTTCTTGCCAAGGCACGCAAGAAAAGAATTGTTAGACGACATGTTGGCACACGCGGATGCCGTGGAAACTGTCTAATTAAATGGGTGTTCATTGGGCT
>NZ_JAXGWW010000125.1:0-5936 GCF_040773105.1 Lentilactobacillus sp. | reverse complement strand
AGATGTAGCAAATCTGACACATCCTTGATGATGATCAAAAGAATATTTGAAATTTTCAGTATCAACTTGCGGGCCTTGAACAAATCCGTCAAGAGCAATGCTATAATTAGGTAGTTCTTCTAAAGAAGCAATTCTTCCACGTTCAATTACGAGTTCCATAATCTTTTCCTTTAAAGGGACTTACATATAAGATATAATTGTTATGTTTTAGGATAAATATTACAAAGCTTCCAAGCAGTAAAAAATTCATGTGAAAAAGTTTCATAATTTATTGTATTGTAATATTTTTTATATAAATTAATGGCTACACCGTTAATCATATTTTAATCAAACAAAGAATATACATAAATAAGTCGTCAAAAGGAGATAGTCACGTGGTTGAGACAAATACCGACCAATTCTTGAACATTAAAGGTGTGAGCACCGCATTCAAGATTAACGGTCAATACTATGATGCTGTTTCAAACGTCAATCTTGAGGTGAAACATGATGAGATTTTGGCCATTGTTGGCGAATCTGGTTGTGGTAAGAGCACTTTGGCCACAACGATCATGGGACTTCACGATCCGGAAGAAACCAAGATTTCGGGGGAAATTGATTTCGAAGGAACGGATTTATTGAAGCTGGATGAGAAGGGATATAACAATGTTCGAGGCGCCAAAATCGGCATGATTTTCCAAGATCCTTTGTCTGCACTTAATCCGCTCAAACGAATTGAAGACCAAATCCAAGAAGTCATGATTTATCATACCGACATGACAGAAAAGCAACGTCATGCGCGGGTCATTGAACTCCTTAATCAGGTTGGGATTGAAGATCCTGAACGTACCGCGCACCAATTTCCACATCAGCTTTCCGGTGGGATGCGGCAACGAATTATTATTGCAATTGCAATCGCTTGTAAACCAGATTTGATTATTGCTGACGAGCCAACGACGGCTTTGGACGTGACGATTCAAGCTCAAATTCTGGATGTTTTAAGAGATATCCAACGAGAAAATCACGCCGGCATTATCTTGATCACCCATGATTTGGGCGTGGTTGCCGAAACAGCCGATCGGGTTGCGGTTATGTATGCCGGACAAATTGTTGAACAGGGGACAGCGGCTCAGATTTTTAATGAGCCCAAGCACCCTTATACGCGTTCACTGCTACGATCGATGCCGCAACGGGATAACGAAAACGATGAACTCTACGTTATTCAAGGAATGGTTCCTTCACTTCAAAAGATGCCGAAAGACGGTGACCGGTTTGCGCCACGAATACCGTGGATTCCAGCATCTGCTCACGAAGCACATCCGGTTATGCACGATATCGGCAACGATCATTTAGTCCGCTGCACTTGCTACAAAGACTTTTATTTCCCGGATCAAGTAAAGGAGGGCGCCGGTCATGAGTCTAATTGAAATTAATGGCCTAAAGGTTCACTACCCAATTCGCGGGGGCTTTTGGAACCGGGTGGTTGATAACGTCAAAGCTGTCGACGGCGTCACGTTTAATATTGAAGCCGGAGAAACGTACGGCTTGGTGGGTGAATCCGGATCTGGCAAGTCGACAACCGCCAAAGCAATTATTGGTCTGGAAAAAGCAACTCAGGGAACCGTTATGTATAAAGGAAAAGACGTTACCAAAGCGGAAAATCGCAGAAAGCTCGATTATAACCGGGATGTTCAAATGATCTTCCAGGATTCGCTGTCCAGCTTGAACCCACGAAAACGAATTGAAGATGTGATTGCAGAACCCTTGAGGAATTTTGAACATCTGGATAAGGAAGAAGAAAAATTGCGGGTTCTTCAATTGTTGGACATTGTTGGCTTGGATGCCGATGCTTTGTATAAGTATCCCCACCAATTCTCGGGTGGACAACGACAACGAATTGGGGTTGCCAGAGCAGTGGCGACCCACCCAAAGCTCATTATTGCCGATGAGCCGGTATCGGCACTGGACTTATCCGTTCAAGCCCAGGTGCTTAACTTCATGAAGAAAATCCAGCGCCAATTTGGCATTTCTTACCTGTTTATTTCTCATGATCTCGGGGTTGTCCGCCATATGTGCAAAAATATTGCCATTATGACTCGCGGGCGCGTTGTTGAAGTTGGAACCCGAGATGACATTTACAACAATCCAATGCACATTTACACAAAGCGTTTGTTGGCGGCGATTCCCGAAACCAACGTCAATCATCGAGAAGAACATCGCAAGCACCGGTTGGAAATTGAAAAGATTTACCAAGAACAACAAAAAACGTATTACGACAAAGATGGCATGGCGTTCCCGCTGGTTCAGGTTTCGCCGACGCACTCGGTTGCCTTGCCACCCGAACTTGCCGAAAAATTTGAACAACAGTCTGAGAAAAAGGGGGTCAATGTCTGATGTGGAAAACAATTTTGCGCCGGGTTCTGATTATGATTCCGGAACTGATTATTTTAAGTATTTTAGTTTTTCTGCTCGCAAAGGCAATGCCCGGAGATCCGTTTACCGGGTCGATTAACCCACGGGCCGATCCTGCTCAGATTCATCATTTGATGGAGATCCACGGTCTTTACGATCCCTGGTACCAACAGTACTGGAATTGGGTCGTCCATTTGTTCCACGGGGACTTGGGAATGAGCTATGAGTATCAGGAACCGGTTGTTGATCTGATTCAGCAACGTGGTGCCAACACCCTGTGGTTAGCACTGTTCACAATGGTTTTAACTTACGCCATTGGGTTGCCGCTTGGCTTGTACGCCGCTCATCACGAAGGCAAACTTCAAGATACATTGGTCCGTGTTTATACATACGTCACCATGTCGATTCCATTCTTCGTTGTGTTGGTTATTGGAATCTGGATCTTCGGATATGCGCTTAATTGGTTCCCAACCAGCGGATCGGTTTCTGCTCAGGCGAGTGGGCTTGGCGGAACGATATTGTCACGGCTGGATCACATTATTTTACCCGGTTTACTGGGTGCCTTGTTTGGAACCGTCAATATTGTCCAGTATCTGCGGTCGGAAGTCATTGACGCCAAGCACTCTGATTATGTTCGAACGGCCCGATCAAAAGGGGTGCCGATGAAAGACATCTACAGACACCACATCTTCCGGAATTCCCTGTTACCAATTGCCGCGTTTGCCGGGTATTCGATCACCGGTTTATTGGGTGGGTCCATCTTTACTGAAATGGTCTTCTCATATCCTGGTATGGGCTTGCTGTTTTTAAACGCCATCAATTACCGTGATTACACCGTTATTACTGCTTTGGTCTTGTTATATGGCTTCTTGAACTTGTTGGGAACGTTGCTTTCAGACATTGTCTTGAGCATCGTTGACCCACGGGTTCGGGTTGAGTAGGGGGTGGCTGAGATGAAACGCGATATTGAAGAAGCAACCACCATTTCAAAGGAAGACCTGGCACGATTAACCAAGGAAGCAAACGAAGAGGCCACACCATCTCGAATGAAGATTATGTGGGGCGAATTCAAAGCTGACAAACCAGCGATGGTTTCTTTATTCCTACTCATTTTCTTTATTTTATTTGTCATTATTGCCTCGATGTTTATTGACGTTCCCAAAATGATGGAAACCAACATCATGGGGTACTACAACAAGCCGTTCACACCGGAGTATTGGCTGGGTGCCGATGCCGGTGGCCGCTCGATTGCCAAAGAACTGATTGTCGGCTCACGAAACTCCATTTCAATTGCCATTGGGTTGACGATTATTTCTTCGACCTTTGGTATCTGCTGGGGGCTGGTATCCGGCTACTTTGGCGGAATGGTCGATTTGGCCATGCAACGGGTTTATGACTTTATGATGATTATTCCAATGTTAATGACGATCATTGTTATTGTCACGATTATCCCGCATTACAACGCGATTACGCTCACCCTTATCTTATCGATCTTTTATTGGATGGGGACTTCGCGTCTGATTCGCTCGCGGACGTTGGCTGAGTCTCAAAAGGATTACGTTGCCGCATCAAAAACGTCCGGAACCAGTAATTTCAAGATTATTTTCAGAGAAATCATGCCGAACATTTCGTCATTGATTATTGTTGACACGACGCTGTCATTTGCAGAAAACATTGGTGTTGAAACTGGGCTTTCATTCTTGGGCTTCGGTCTGCCAATGGGAACGCCGTCACTTGGTACTTTGATTGCCAACGCCAACGACCCCGAAAATATTACCCAGTATTGGTGGACGTGGCTTCCTGCAGCCGTTGAGATTATCATTTTGTGTTTGTCGATTAGTTATATTGGCCAAGTGATGCGGCGAACCACCAACGCGGCACAACGGCGGGGCCAGGATCAGAAATAAAGTAAGCTCGATAAAGGGGATGGTGCAACTTTTGCAGATTGAGGTGTGGTTTTGTTGGTCGTTTAGTTGAATCTTAAATTGGAGGGATGTTTTATGAGCAAAAGAAAATGGCTCACAGTCGGAATTGCGGCTGTATCAGTTATGACACTTGCCGCCTGCTCTAATGGTAAGAGCAGCAGTGAATCAGGCGCTGGCAAGCACGTGGCAATGTCAGCTACATATAGTGGCCCGGGTAAGGCGACTACAGCAGGAAATAATAGTACGTTAAAGGTTGCCGAAGTTAATGATGCGCCGTTTGCGGGGATTTCGTCACCGACGTTGGGGACCAACGCTGAAGACACAGATGTATTCGCACCCGGTGGCTCGGGGAACCTGTTCAACGTTACGAAGAACTACAAGATTGTCAACGGTGGATTAGCCAACCAAAAGATTGACCGTAAAGCAAAAACCGTTACAATTACCCTTCGTAAGGACGCAAAATGGTCAAATGGTGCTAAAGTCACGGCTAAAGATGTTGAATATCCATATGAAATAATTGGAAATAAAAACACAACATCACAACAATATTCATCAGATTTTGCTGCTATTAAAGGGATGGCGGCTTACCATTCAGGGAAATCTAAGACAATTTCTGGCATCACCTTCCCAGATGGGCAGAATGGTCGGACTGCCGTTATTCATTTCTCACGGATGGCACCATCCATGAAATACGCAGGAAACTCATTTATTTGGCAAACTGTTGAACCATATGAGTACTTTAAGGGAATTCCAATTTCTAAACTTGCATCGTCAAGTAAAGTCCGTAAGAATCCGATTTTTACAGGCCCTTACAAGCTAGATAAAATCGTCCAAGGCGAATCAACGAGCTGGTCTCCAAACAAGTATTACTATGGCAAGAAGCCACAGATTAAGCACATTACCATTCAAGTTGTATCGACTAACAATGCATTAGCTGCATTTAAGTCAAAGAAGTATGATTTTGTAGCCGGTGGGCCAAATGCAACTATGCCTTCAAGCCAGTATCCTAAGTTCAAGAAGCTAAGCGATTATGGGATTGCTGGTACACCTTCCATGGGTTATGACTACTTTGGTTTTAATGTTGGTCACATGGATACCAAAACTGGTCGAAATGTGATGGATAAAAATGCCAAAATGGCAAATAAGAATCTTCGTCTGGCGATGATGTATGCTGCCAATGTTAATGCCGTTGAACAGAAATTTGGGAACGGTGTTTCATGGCAAGCCAATACGTTGATTCCACCTGCATTTAAGGATGTCTATGATGCTAAAAATCCAGGATTTAAGTATAATATGAAGAAAGCTAAGTCACTCCTTGATAAGGCTGGTTACAAGAAGAAAGGTAAGTGGCGGACAGATCCAAACGGTAAGAAGCTGGTTATTCATTTAGGTGCCATGCAGAGTTCTGCTGCAACTGAAGCTGAGTACCAATACTACATGCAACAATGGCACAAGGCTGGATTGGATGTCCAGATGACCACTGGTAAGCCAATGGAAATGAACAGTTTTTACTCTACTCTTCAAAAGCCAAAGCAAACTGCCATCGATGTCTACCTAGCCGCTTGGTCATTGTCATCTGAACCAACACCAACTCAGATTTATGGTGTTGATGCAACATTT
>NZ_JAXGWW010000124.1:0-6078 GCF_040773105.1 Lentilactobacillus sp. | reverse complement strand
TTCCGGTGCCCGGTTAACAATTGTCACCGTGTACACGGGTGAGATGAATAGGTCTTTAACGACCAGCGCAGTAAATAACGATATCGGCACATACCGCATCCATTCATTAAACCAGGCAGGAATTTTTCGGGTACGGAAAAACATAAGCGGAATTAAACGTGGTGCGAACGCCACGCAAAAACACCCTAAAATTAGCCAAACATGTTGTGTTGTGTTCCATTCCATAAAGATAGCTCCTAGTCATTCACGTCTTCTTCAGCATCTTCGGGTGACCCCGCCGGGTTCTTCATCGACTTTAGCCAGCCGCTCTTTGGATTGAACTTGCGAATGGTTGCCTCCACCGCAAACCCAATAAATGAGGCAGCCAGCGTTGATAGTACAAGCCCCAACGTTGATTTGGTAAGGACCATGAAAAAGGCGGCCAGAAATCCCGATAAAATACAGATGACGATGATCAATCCATTCTTTAACTGCACGACAATCATGTAGATAAATAACGCCGTTAAGGCAAAATGAACAATTGTCAGGTCAATATTAATCGCACTACCAATCAAACTCCCGATGATATTACTAATCGTCCAAAAGACCAGTGTCATGTGTTCAACGTGCAGCGCTTCTCGTGGCGTGAACTTTTTATCAGTCGAAAATTTCAAATAATTCAAAGCGTAGTTTTCATCGTTCATCGACGCCGCAAACAGCGCTGTGAAACCAAGCGACTCGCCATGCAGGTACTTCGAAAGACTGGATCCCAGCAATGCATAACGAAGCTCCAGAAAGAACATCATCAAGATTACTGAAAGCATGGGCGCATTGGTCGCAAGAAGTGATGCAATCAAAAATTGGGCACCACCAGAAAAGACCATTATGGAAACCATAAGAGTGGTCCAAACGTTAAAGCCGGAAGCGTGTAGTAAAATACCACACGCCAGGCCAATCGGAATATAACTTAAATCGACAGGCAAAGAAGCATCTAGTATTCTTCGCCAGTATGGAAGCTTCGCCCTCGATTTTGCTACCGCTTTTCCCAAAAGGATTCCTCCATTTAAACCTTGTCACACATCCGGAAATGTGTGTAAAAATAATGTAAACACAATTCAGGTACAATTATATGGGATTTTCACAAATTAATAAACACCTATTGTCCAATTGGATCATTAAAAAAGTCGCAAGATCGCCCGCCATAAGAGAACGAACGGATTTGCTTTTTTTATCGACTTGTTAGCGACCATGACAATTTGAGCACCGGATTTTTCGATATATTGCAATCGGTTATTGCCAGCACTTAGTTGAACCAACCCCACTTTAGCGCTTTTCTTAACTGGTGCCTGCACATCGGTCGGCTTTTTGACGTAACGACCATGAACTTTAGTTTGCGAAACCCCATTTTTGACCCAGACCCAATGAGTAGACTTGGTCACCGGCAAAACCGTCTCTTGTTTGCCGTCAGGCACCTTGGCCTTACCCACTCCCTTGATGGCTGTATTGGCCTTCAACTTAATGGGGTGCTGCGTCGTGTAGACTGAGCGCATCAACTTTGCCGTTTGGATAAATCTGGCTGGATCAGAAGCACCCTTGTTGCGAGCGCCTAAAACAACCGTGATGATGCGATGTTTTCCACTTTGAGTGGCAGAGCCGACAAAGCACGCGCCAGCCTTATCAGAAGTACCGGTCTTTAGACCATCGACTTTGACGCCCTTGGCAATTGATTTGTCCGCCAACAGCTGATTGTGCCCTGTCATCTGAGTCCCATAAAACGTCCCCGACGATTGGTCCGTAATCTGCGTGACCCGCGGGAAATCCTGAAGCAGATGCTTGGCTAACAACGCGACATCACTTGCGGAGAGTAAGTTCTCAGCGTTCTTGCTGACGTTTTTAAGGGCCAGCTGGCCGGTGAGCTTGTTCGTCAACCCCGACGCATTATAAAAATGACCATCCGTGATTCCGAGCTTTCTAGCCGTCCGGTTCATCATGGCAGCAAACTTTGTTGGCGTCCCGGCAACCTTTTGTCCCAATGCCAGCGCGGCCGCATTTGCGGATGCCACCAACGTTGCATTGACCAACTGGCGCACCGAATACGAGTGTCCCGATTTTAACGGGACATTGGTTAATTCGGCAGCCGTACTGAGCTTTGCCAACGCCGGTGTAATCTTGACCTTGTCGCTCCAGGCCAACTTCTTTTGGGCAATTTGCTGATGGACAATGTAGACCGTCATTAATTTTGAAATCGACGCTATGGCCATCGGCTTGTTGGCGTTCTTCTGATACAAAATCTGGCCGGAATCTGCGTCAATGGCAATCGCGGACTTCGCGTAAATCGTTGGTTGTTGACTGCGAGCTCCAGCATTGGTGGTCACTCCCAGAACGCAAAAAAAGCCCATTAAGGCTATTAATAATTGTAAACGCTGCTTCATAAAGGTCTCCTCTTATTGGGCAATGGCTTTTTGAACAGGATTTTTCAGCTGATCGCCGTGTTTAACCGGTAAATGAATGGCAAATGTTGTAAGCCCCTGATCCGAGCTGACATTAATGTAGCCGCCATGCAGGTCAATGATACTTTGCGCAATCGCCAAACCAAGGCCAGAGCCACCAGTATCCTTATTCCGCGAACTTTCAACACGGTAAAACCGCTCAAAAATCTGATCGAGTGATTGCTTAGGAATTTCCGGGCCGTCATTGGCAACGTGAATCACAACTTCTCCCGGCTGCCCAGTCGCACAACTGAGGTAAATGTGGTGGCCGCCCTTGCCATATTTAATGGCATTTGAAATTAAGTTATTGAACACCCGGCCAAGCTTTTCCGCATCAGCTTCAATATACATCGGCTGATCAGTTTCTTGAGCCGAAATGGCCAAGCCGCTTTTATCCGCTTCCAATTCAAAACTTGCCACAAGCTGTTCCATCATCTGATTAAGGTCAATTTTGCTGATCGATAATGGCGTGCCCGTTTGTTTAACTTTTGTATACTCAAACAAATTGTCAACCAGCGACTTCATTTGTTTGGCCTTAAGATAGGCGATATCCGCGTATTTCAGCAGGTCTTCTTGGCTATGGTACTGTTTGTCACGAATCAGGCCAAGATAGCCCAAAATAGACGTCAGAGGCGTTCGCAGGTCGTGACTGACGTTGGTAATCAACTCGTCCTTGGAGCTTTCAATCGCACGCTCCTCGTCCATGGATTGAATAACACTGTCAACCAGCGCGTTGATGCTTTCTACAACTGATTGCGTATTGCCTTTCAATTTAAATGGAATTCGGTGATTCAAATGACCGTTGGCGATATAGTGCAGTTCACTGATGATATGTCTCAACTGCATTTGGTGATACCGCCTAATGAGCCGCCAGTAAACCACAGCGGCATCAAACAAGATCATCAACACGATAAAAATATTTTCCCAACTCCAAAGGTGAAGATGGTCAGGCCCGATGATAATTGAGCGCTTGATGATAAAAATGCCATCCCGCAATCCGGGGTTCGTTGAAATAGATTGGTTAATTAAAACAATGATTGAAAGGTTGAGCAGCAACAGTAAAATGACTGTCACAACCCCTTCCAAAAAGAGTTCGGTTTTTTCGCGGCCGGTCAGCTTCACGTTGCGTTCCCCCTTAATGACAATTAAAATTAATGTGATTCAATCTTGTAACCAACACCCCAAACGGTTTGAATGACTTTTTCACCGTTGGTTGCTTCTTCAATCTTATCCCGTAGATGACTAACGTGGACCATAACAGTTTTGGCAGAAACAATACTTTCCTGACGCCAAACCCGCTCAAAAATTTCGTCGGCGGAGAAAACCCGGTTGGGATGACTTGCCAACAAATAAAGAATCCCAAATTCAAGCGCCGTCAGTTGAATTGGCGTGCCGGTAATGGTTTTAACTTCGTGAGAATCCTTGTTGATGGTGAGTGGTCCGATATCCAACACATCAGGGGTATCGTTGGTCACATGTTCTTCTGTTCGTCGCAAAAGCGATTTAACCCGGGCCATTACCTCAAGCGGATTAAATGGTTTGGTAACGTAATCGTCGGCACCACTGATCAAGCCCTGAATTTTGTCCATGTCTTCAGTTTTAGCAGATAAGATGATGATCGGAATTTGAGAATCTTTTCGAACTTCCTTGACGACTTCGATTCCGTTCATGCCGGGCATCATAATGTCAAGAATCATCAAACCAATGTCGGATTCAGTCCGAAGACGGGTCAGCGCTTCTTGACCACTGTAAGCAGAAACTGGCTCGTAGCCTTCATTTCGAATATAAATTTCAAGCAGTTGAGCAATTTCTTTATCATCGTCGACAACTAAAATTTTCATCATTAATCAACCTCATTATCCTATTTATTTACTATTATTCTAACATTGTTATGCGATCAAACTTATCAATTAGCATTCAAGTTTGATTCTACACTTTTTAACTAATTCGACAACTATCCTTGAAATGCTAATGTAAGGCGATTGCACAACGTTTACAAGGGTAACAGGGGAAGCTTAAAAAAGACTTAAGAGAGCGACGAGCAACGGGTGGTGCGGTTTCTAAGGGTAAATGGACAAAAGCCCTGGGTTCGGGCTTTTGTCCATTTACCCTTAGAAGTTAGCACCAGTTGCGTCGGAGCTTATTTTAGAAACCGAATCGCCCCTCAATCAAACATAACAAACGTATCCCCTTCACCTCCAACTAAGAGGGTCTTAGAGCGCAGTGTCAGTTGCGTCGGAGCTCATTTTAAAGGCTGAATCATCCTCAACCGAACATAACAAACGCATCCCCTTTCCCCCAAGTCAGAGGGACTTAGAGCGCAGCATCAGTTGCGTCGCCACGTAGGCTAGACGCTACACGTCGTTGGCGGTCGTCGGAGCTCAATTTAAAGGCCGAATCATCCCCAATCGAACATAACAAACGCATCCCCTTGCTTCCAAATTTGAGGATCGTAGAACACAAGCTTTCCAACAGGCACCCCCAAACAAAAAAGGCCGAGCAACCGTACCCGACCTCATCAATCTATTCTAAACAATTAAACGAACTAAAATTCATTGTTTAATCCTTCACCATCAGTCTTGGTTTCCCTCACAAAAGGGAGATCGTCAATGTCTTCAAAGGGTTTGAATCGTGAACTTCCGCCATGACCGCCATGACTATGGTAGATATGGTGAGACGTGTCAGCCAACATATCTCTTCCGTGCATGCCAACCGCAACGCCTAACCCAAACAACGCAATGCCACCTAATACAGTTCGGACTTTCATCATTACGCCTCCTAGATCAGCTTTTGATCTTTCAAGATTTCTTCCAGATAAGTGCCCCTTACATGGTCAATTAATTTTTGAACAACCATCTTTTCCGGAGCCGTCAGCGGTAATTCCATCAGCGATTTTTCGTCATTCAAGTAATAAATTGAGCTTAAAATTGATCGGACGTCAAACGATGACGCGTAAACCTCTGGAACACCCCTATCAACGTTGAACAGCTGATAAACAGCTTCCATTGCGGTTCGAACGGAATACTCGGTCGTAAACACTGTATCCCGCTTGGTTTCCGAAAAGTTACCGATGAACGCCAGGTTCTTTGAGCCTTCAGGAACAACCAATGGTCGGTCACCCGCTCTTCTTGGCATGAAATAAGTGGTGATGTAAGGCATGTGTACCGGAACCGTGTTGGCATCTTTGGCGATGGATTCAATCTGATCTTCCGGAACCCCAATGTGATACAAGAACTCTTCACAAATTTCAATGCCCGTGCAGTCCGCAATCTTCTTCTTAATGTAATTACCCGGCAAATCGGAGAATAAACCATAAGTCCAAACGACTAATTCATCGGGCTTTTGTTGGGCAAAGTGTGGCTGCCGGCTGACCGTAAAGCCCATCAGCCAATTCGAATCCCGAATTGAAACCGGGCCACTAGTAATCAACTGCCCACTGTGAGGTGCCTTCTTGGTAATCCGTTGAATGTAAGGCTCCACTCGATTGTCAGTGAAGGTCGTCGTAGCCGAAATCACCCAGTTAGCCGGTGGAATGTTCTGATAGAACTTCTTGGGATGACCAAATGCGGGATCCTGCTTGGCCAAATTTTCCCAAAGCTGCCAGGACGCA
>NZ_JAXGWW010000123.1:0-6079 GCF_040773105.1 Lentilactobacillus sp. | reverse complement strand
GATAAATTAAATAAATACATGGACTTCACACCTGACTTTATCAATGGGTCGGTTCCGTTGAATACGCCACGGGTAACGACTGGAAATGTGTCCGGAAAATCAATTCCACCTGGTTCTTATTCTCCCGGATCACGATTTGTTCGGGCAGCTTATCTCAAGGAACGAATTGACCTGCCGCAAAATGAAAGCGAAGCGGTTGATAACTGCTGGCATATTTTGGATTCGGTGAACGTTCCTAAGAGCACGGCGCATCAGCCAACCTATTCGGTCTATCGGGCAGCGGTTTGCTGTGAGAGCCGAAATTACTACTACCAGCCGTATCATGCTAAATCAGTGGTCAAAATTCAACTCACTGATGAATTAATTCACTCAAATGAGGTCAAATTTTTCCCAGTTGATGATAAAATTGTTTTTAATGAGTTAAACTAGGTAATTGAAGGTTTCTGTGGGGAGAAGTTAAGTTGCAAAAACAAGGTTGGCGCATCATTTTATTATTACTAGTCACATTTGTGGTGTTAGGTGCAGCCGTCACGTATCGCGGTCAATTAAGCAGTCGATCACCACAGTCCCCAAAAGCGCCCACTTTGGTTCAGAAAAAGTCGGATCATTTTTCCGAAAAGCAAAAGCGGACGTTTATTAGCGAAGTGGGCAATCCAGCGGTTAAGCTGTATCTAAAGGATCGCCAAGTGCTACCAAGCGTTGTGATCGCCCAGGCAATTTTGGAATCGCAATTCGGAACGTCTGAGTTAACGACAACGGCG
Source organism: Lentilactobacillus sp. (assembly GCF_040773105.1). NCBI lineage: Bacteria > Bacillati > Bacillota > Bacilli > Lactobacillales > Lactobacillaceae > Lentilactobacillus > Lentilactobacillus sp. The sequence goes on along the minus strand of NZ_JAXGWW010000123.1, from coordinate 5,318 downwards.
AACAACTTATTTGGAATCAAGGGAAGTTATCGGGGGCGGTCGGTGCAGTTTTATACCCAAGAAGTTGAAAACGGCAAGACCATCAAAGTTTTGGCCCAGTTTCGAAAATATCCGAGCCTGGCTGCTTCAATCGCCGATCACAATCAGCTCGTCAGTGCCAAATTTATTAAGTCCAAAAATATTTTGAGCTACCGAACGTCGACCCACTTATTGCAGGAAAATGGCTATGCGACAGACCCTCATTACGCGCAAAAATTAAATCACATCATTGTCAAGTATGACTTAAGCCGGTATGATTTAAGAGCAATTAATTCCAGAGTCTAAATATTACGAGGTGAACGCCACATTGTTGGATTGGGTTTCTAATTTATACGGTCCGTTCTTTGATCCCCATAACTGGGGAACGGTCATTACCAGTGGAAGCGACTGGCTGATTATTTTATCGCTTGTCACAATTGAATGTCTGCTTTCAGTGGATAACGCAGTCGTCTTGGCTGCGCAAACGCAGGCCTTACCAACCAAAGTTCAGCGGGAAAAGTCGTTGTTTTATGGCTTGTGGGGAGCGTATATTTTTCGCTTCTTGATTATTGGAGTCGGGACGTACCTGATCCATTTTTGGGAAATTAAGGTCATCGGGTCACTGTATCTATTGTATTTGGTGTATCAATTTTTCCGGAAAACAAAAATTGTTCGAACCAAGAAGTTAGCGAGTGAAAAAAAGCACGGGTTGTCTTTATTTTGGTCGGTTGTTGCTCAAATCGAATTCATGGACGTTGTCTTCTCGGTTGATTCCGTGTTGGCATCGCTGGCAATCTCATCAAACCCAGTTATCGTGTTGCTAGGTGGAATGATTGGTATTTTGGCGATGAGAGGCGTGGCCGAGGTCATCATGCGCTTAATGGCAGTGATTCCCGAGCTGCAGCCAATGGCCTATATATTAATCGCCATTATTGCATTAAAGCTCTTTCTTTCAATCCCAGCAATTGACATCGAAATCCCAGCTACCGCATTTGGTGGCATCGTGATTGTGGCAGTTATTATCACTTTGATTATTCACTTTGTACGCAAGAATCGGAGGACGACAAATGAGCACGAAGATCACACCTGAGAATTTAGAAGAAGAAACGGATAATAAAATCACCATCATCGATTTCTGGGCGCCGTGGTGCGGTCCTTGTAAGATCTTAGACCCAATATTGGCGGACTTGGAAAAAGAGTATGGTGATCAGATTCACTTTGGAAAGATGAACGTCGACGGCAATCAAGAAATTGCTGAAAAGTATCACGTCTTGAGCATTCCCAGCCTAGTCGTATTCAAAAACGGGCAGGCCAAGGAAAAAGTGACCGGCGTTTACCCAAAGGATAAGTTAAAAAAGTATTTTGAGGCGAAGATTGCCGAAGTCAACGCATAGACATCAACGGAATGGTTTGATGCCTTTTTCTTTTGCCATCGGCGTTAATTTGGCATTTAAAATATCCAACCCCTGCAGCGGGAAGGTGAAGACCGGCGCCAAAATTGCCGGCTTGGACGGATCGGGAACGACTTGGCTCGGCTTTAAATTGGGCAGCATCTTGGCTAAATCCGTTTGGGTGAGTCCGAGAGCTTTGCTGAAATACATGACCCGCTGAAAAATGAGATTTTTAAACCACAGATAATAGATAATTCCAGCGGCAGCGATGTACCAAAAGATCGTCCACGTGATGCCGATTTTGGCAGGTGAGAGGACATCTGTGAATAAAGCAAAGATAATAAAGGCACAATATGTTAAAATGCTAATTATGGTTAGTTTAGATTTTGTTGTCATAATCGACCAACTTTCCAGGTAGATTTTGTGATACTATTTAACCATATATTATATCAAGTTGGAAAAATATAGATAGTGAGATGAAATTGTGAAATTTTCAGTAGAGACAATTGATCGCAAAGATTATGCGGCTGTACGGGGTATCATCGCAGACAGTTATAAGAACGATGGTCCCAACACCGACGGAGACGAAGTTGACATGGTCGACCGGCTCAGATCGGGCGAGGGCTATCAATCACAGTTTGAAGTGGTCGCTAAAGATGACAATCATCAGGTAATTGGTCACGCGCTCATGGTGCCGGCAACGGTCCGATCCGCAACGCACAAATTTCCGATTGTTTCGATTGTCGAGATCGGTGTTTTGAGCAAGTATCGAAATCACGGAGTTGGCCAAGAAATGGTTATCGAGTTGGAAACACGGGCTCGTCTGGCCGGTTATCGTGCCGTCAGTGCGATTGATAATTCAGATTTCTTCTTTAAGAACAACTACGTTCCTGCTGACAACTTCGACATTTTGCCAACTGTCAACGTTGACTTTAACGCTAATTTGATTAAGCCGCTATTTGATGGCGCGCTTTTCCAAAAAGGTGGTAAGATTTATTATCCTGAAGAATTCTTCGGGGTCAGAAGCACCAATTATTAAGTTCATATATAAACTGCCATATTAAAGTAACGGATAGGTCTGGGTGTCAGAAAGCCGGTGGGTGATGCGAATCGGTCAGGACTTATTGGTGAACTACCGTGGTGGGATAATAAACGGATAATAGCTAGAACCGATATCATCTAGTGAGTGGGCTGCAGTTGTGCAGCTTAAGTTGGGTGGTACCACGCGCGAGCGTCCCTTAGTCCTTGATTGGGCTGAGGGACGCTTTTTTAATTCAAAAAAATATTGATTTTTAGATATAAGGAGAAAAACGATGAAACAAGTTGTCAAAACACCACGAATTGGATTGACTGAAGGGCTGATTGTTCTGGCATTGATGCTGCTGATTATGGGCTTCAGTGTGATCAAGTTGCAAATATCACCCCAAATTCCAATTTTATTTGTCATTTTATTGCTGATTGCCTGGGCAAAGGTTCGCCAATTTTCCTGGGATTCGGTTAATCAAGGCATTATTGATGGGATCTCTACGGGCATTATTCCAATGTTTATCTTCATTTTGATTGGGGCGTTGATCAGTTCCTGGATTGCCGCCGGCGTGATTCCGTCACTGATGGTTTACGGATTTCATCTAATTAGTGCGGAGTGGTTTTTGCCGTCGGTCTTTCTTGTCTGCACAATCGTTGGAACGGCGATTGGCAGTGCTTTTACAGTTATCTCAACGATTGGAATCGCCTTTTTGGGAATGGGACTGACGATGGGGGTTAATCCGGCAATGATCGCAGGAGCGGTTATTTCAGGTGCCATCTTTGGCGATAAAACGTCGCCTTTATCAGACTCGACGAATTTGGCGTCGGCTGTGGTTGGAGCAGATTTATTCAGTCACATTCGCAACTTGATGTGGTCGACAATTCCGGCATTTTTCACGTCACTGATTGTCTTTTTCATCATTGGCCGATCAAACGCTAAGTTGAACACGACTTCAATCGACCATACGGTGACTATTTTGACCAGTCACTTCAGCATTTCGCTGTGGGCGTTTCTTCCTATTATTTTGATGTTTGTCTGTGCATGGCGAAAAATCCCGGCGATTCCGACACTGTTTATTAATATTCTGGTCGCGGTGGGGATGGTTTATATCGAGAATCCGCGGACAAAAATTCAATCAGTCATCAACATTTTGACAAACGGATTTGTTTCTCATACCGGAAATAAGGCCGTTGATAATCTTCTGACACGCGGGGGGATTTCCAGTATGATGGCAACGATTGCCCTGATTATTTCGGCTCTGGCGCTGGGTGGCCTCTTAATGAAGTTTGGTGTGATTGATGCCGTAATGGGGCCGTTGTCCAGAAAATTACAGTCAAATGGTTCGCTGATTTCTGCGGTTATATTAAGTGGGATTGGTGTCAACTTATTTGTCGGCGAGCAATACCTATCCGTAATTCTGCCAGGAAATGCGTTCAAATCAACCTTTGAAAAGGCTGGCTTGGCCCCGGTTGCATTAAGCCGGGCGCTTGAAGATGGCGGGACCGTGATTAATTATCTGATTCCATGGGGCGTTGCCGGGGTGTTTGCTGCGAATACACTTCAAGTTCCGACGATTCAGTACCTGCCATTTGCAATATTTAGTTTAAGTTCTCCTATTTTTTCAATTCTCAGTGGCTTTACCGGGGTCGGTTTGAAACATTTGAAAATGCATGAAAACGACTAGCATTGCGAGTTTAACAACGTTTTACTAATAAATCGTCAATTGGATATTTGACAAAGATTACTTACTCATTACATTAGTTACGGTCGGACGGTTTTTCTTAATGCCTGTGATATTTGATGGTAACTTCGTAACTATACACTATGTATTGTTGATCGATGAGGTCGACAAAAATTCTAGAAACAGAACACAGATATAGGAGTGTGTAATTTTGAAAAAAGTATTATCTATGATCTTCGCAACTTCAGCCGCAGCTATTGGTCTTTTCTTCGCAGGATCCGCATATGCATCAGCATCAACAATAGTTACAGTTAAGTCAGGCGACACCGTATGGGGAATCTCACAACAATACAATTCCTCAGTCAAGGCTATCGAGAGTGCAAACAATCTTAAGGATGCCAATGTCATTACTGTTGGACAACAATTAACCATTCCTTCAGCAAACAGCGCATCAACTACTCAGGGTAGCGCACATGCAGCACAAGCAACAACAACTCAACAAACACAGAGTTATAGCTCAGCAGCTTCAACCCAAACTAGCCAAGCAGCAACAACATCATCAACGGCTACTAGCGGTTCAGTTGCAGAACAAGCAGCACAATTGATGGAACAAAAGACTGGTGTTTCAGCATCAACTTGGTTGGCCATCAGTTACCGTGAATCAAGAAACAACCCAACTGCACAAAACCCTAGCTCAACTGCTCATGGTTTGTACCAATCACTTTACACAACAAGTAATGACTGGCGCGAACAAGTGAACGATGCAGCACGGATTTACCAGTCACAAGGAATGGGTGCCTGGGCATTAAACTAAAGAATCAAAATGCGAAGTAAGCTGTTCAGCTTCCAAGCATTAAAGTAAAACAACCCCGATGCGGATAACCGTGTCGGGGTTGTTTTGGGATAAGCAAAAGACCCAGGCTTGTGAAGCACAACTTGACGACTCGTTATCAGTTAACGAACGGATATTATATTACCGGTAATAAGAAGTTGATCATTCACGGCGCTGATTAAGCGGTAAATGTTATAAAAAAGGGACTGTGACAAAACTAACGTTTTGCCAACAGCCCCTTGCTTTTTCAATTTTATATAGCTGGAACGTGTGCCAAAAGGCTGCTTCCTAGGCATAACTACGAATAACTTTCCGAGCTTTCAGCTCAAAAAGTCATTCTAGGTTATGCTACGGAAGCAAACCCGCCTT
>NZ_JAXGWW010000122.1:0-6117 GCF_040773105.1 Lentilactobacillus sp. | reverse complement strand
TAAGGTTATATTCCAATAGCGTTACGATTGCCGGTTCGTCATCAACTACAAGTACCTTTTTCACGGTAGGCCTCCTAATTACTAAGTTGCGTATACGTTTTGACCCCAATTTCGTGGGGAGAATTCTTAAAGATTGCCGATTCGGTCATTTTTAACTGGTCGTTCCGGTCAAGGACTTTAAATCGGCAGTAGGTTGAATTGGTACTCAAGGCACGGTAAAATTCATCATCATTTGCAACTTTAATCCCGTTGACTTCCAAAATGACATCGCCAACCTTGAGATCCATTTTTGCTGCGGGGGTCTCGGGTTGAATGCCAATCACCCGGATACCGTTCATCACCTCGCTGTATTCAAAGCTTTGCTGGTGATCACGGCGTTTTGCAAGCATCAAGGTTAAGTAATATCCCAGCCACAAGACAATGATCGACGGCAAAACAGCTGTTGGAACAAAGTAGCTCACGACAGCCAGCACAACTCCGACACCCACTAAAAGATACATTGATTTGCTCATTTTAAGAAACAATTCTCGCGGCACACTATGACGAACGGAAAATTTCAGTCCCAATAAGATGGGAACCAGTAGCACCGCATAGGCGTGATCGCCGATTTGAAATAGCGGCATAAATGGAAAACTGGTGTGAAACCAGTCACCAGGGACAAACAGCAGGAACGGAAAAATACTGAGCTCATTAAACTTGTATATCGCAATCTTATTGTTCCGCTGATTGCGAACCAGTGTTGGCGAATCAAATTTTCCACCATTAAGGTGAATGAAGACGGCGGTTAAACCAATGACCACCACAAAAATAATTAATAGGTTAATCGGATTCACTGAAGATGACCGAATGCCGAGTTGGTTAAACCATTTGAAAATTGGCGCCAGTTGAGGCAGTGTTGGTAAAAGTAGGGTCACCACGCTGGCAATTCCTGCAATTGTAACCGGCAACAGCCACCACGGAATGACTAGTAAGAAAAGAGTCATCAACGCTTCATAGACAATCAACCACGGAAGAGAAATGCTTAAAAAACCGCCCAAAATAATTGATCCCAGGACACCAAAAATGATTAAGCTGCGAACAAAATGCCGCCCCTCATAAAAGTCCTCATAAATCGCTGAATTGAAAATCGCGCGTTCTTTTTTCAGCCGATTTCGATAAATCAGGTAGCTGCGAATAACCCCGATCCACAATGCTGGCTGAATCACATAAAACCCAAGTGCAATTAAAATTTTCATTATGTCTTGTCCTCACCAATAATTATAAAGCTAGTATATCATTTATTTAACGGTGTTTTAAGAAACTTCGCAGAAACACCGCCCGGAATCGTCGTCTAAGAGATTGCAAATCAAAAGGGCTGATGCCAAACCAACATTGGTCTTGCTCCAGCCCCGACGGACTTATTCCGGATTTGTTTTGCTCAACTGCCATTGCAAATAAGCCGTGATAAAGGGATCGAGATCGCCGTCCATCACGCCGTCGACATTAGCGGTTTCATAATTTGTCCGGTGATCTTTGACCATTGAGTAGGGATGAAAAACGTAGGACCGAATTTGTGATCCCCAACCAATGTCTTTTTGTTCGCCTTCGATTTTTGCCTTTTCTTCAGCTTTCTTTTCTTCTTCAAGTTCATATAACTTGGATTTCAACATATTCATTGCTGTTTGTCGGTTTTGAAGCTGTGATCGCTGGGCCTGGCTGGCCGTCACAATTCCAGTCGGAATATGGGTGATCCGAACCGCTGAAGAAGTTTTGTTGACGTGTTGCCCACCGGCACCGGACGATCGGTAAACGTCAATCTTTAAATCGTCCGGGTTGATCTTAATCGACACATCGTCATCGAGTTCCGGCATCACATCGACGGAAGCAAAGGAAGTGTGTCGTCTTCCGGCTGAATCAAAGGGCGATAGCCGAACCAATCGATGAATTCCCTTCTCAGACCGCAAATAACCATAGGCGTTTTCGCCGCTAATCAAAATTGAAACACTGTTGAGACCCGCGACATCTCCGACCTGATAGTCCAATGTTTCGACTTTAAAGCCGTGGGCCTCTCCCCAACGGGTGTACATCCGCAGCAACATTGATGCCCAATCTTGAGCTTCGGTTCCACCTGCCCCAGGGTGGATTTCCAAAATGGCGTTGTTGTGATCGTACTTACCGTTCAATAACAGATTTAATTGGTAGCGGTCCAGTTGCGTCTTCAACGCCTGTTCGTTAGTTTCAAATTCCCCTTCCATTCCGGAATCGGAATCCTCGCTGATTAACTCTAAGGTAACTTTGAGATCGTCCAATTGATTTTTGAGCGACATGAAATCATCTCGTTTGGACTTCAATTGATTGGTCTCATCAATTAATTTTTGGGCAGCTTCCTGGTCGTCCCAAAATCCCGGTTCCGCCATTTTTGATTCGTTGATCGCAATTGTTTCACTCAACGCATCGAAGTCAAAGCGACCCCCTAAAACCATCGATGGCTTTTTGCATATCTGCGATTTGATTTTTTGCTTCACTTAATTCAAACGTCATATTAATCCCTCTTATTTCTCCAGATTCAAAGAAAGAATCCAAACAATCATCGTAATTGTCGGATTCTTCTGCGTCATACTATTAACGTTGCATATTTTGACGAATTTCAGCTTTCATGAACAGACGGGTTGCGTCGTATTCGATGTCGGCAATCATTTCTTCGAACATTTTGTAACCTTCTCGTTGGTACTCAACAAGTGGGTTTTGTTGACCATAACCACGAAGACCGATTGATTGACGCAATTGATCCATGATATCAATGTGATCAGTCCAGTGGGAATCAACAACTCGCAGAATGACAACTTTTTCGAATTCAAGCATTTGCGAGGCATCATAAAGTTGTTCCTGCTTTTCCTTGTACTCGTTGTTGGCCAAGTCCATTAACATGCTCTTGATTTCATCAGCTGATTTGCCTTGGAAATCTTCGAGTGAAATTTGATCGGGGCTGACCATGGCACTAATGGCGAAGTCCAAAATTGTTTGAAGATCCCAATCTTCTTTTTCGCCTTGCGTATGAAGGTCAACGATTCGGTTAATTGTCCGTTGAATCATTGGCATAATAACCCACTTCAGATCCTTTTGTTCATCAATGACTTCGCGACGCTCACCGTAAATAACTTCACGTTGTTGTCTCATAACATCATCGTATTGCAAAACGTTCTTTCGTGAATCGTAGTTATTTCCTTCAACCCGCTTTTGAGCCGATTCAACTTGTTTGGTAATCATCTTTGAACGAATAACGGCGTCTTCGCCTTCAACGTTAAGATGCTCCAAGAAGTTCTTGATCTTTTCAGAACCAAATCGACGCATCAAATCATCTTCAAGTGACAGGTAGAATTGTGACAAACCTGGATCACCCTGACGACCAGAACGGCCACGAAGCTGATTATCAATACGACGAGACTCATGACGTTCAGTACCAATAACGGCAAGTCCGCCGAGTTCAACGACACCTGGTCCTAATTTGATATCCGTTCCACGACCAGCCATGTTGGTGGCAATGGTTACGGCACCACGTTGGCCGGCATTGGCAACAATTTCAGCTTCCTTGGCATGGTTCTTGGCATTCAAAACAACGTGAGGAATCTTTTCTTCGTCAAGTCGGTGTGACAAGTATTCAGAAGTTTCAACCGCAACAGTCCCGACCAGCATTGGTTGGCCCTTGGTATGGAGTTCTTTAATCTTGTTCACAACAGCTTCGAATTTTGATTCCAGCGTTGGGTACAATACATCTGGATGATCAACCCGGACAACCGGCTTGTTGGTTGGAACAGAAATAACTTCCATGTTATAAATCTCACGGAATTCTTCTGCTTCAGTCTTGGCAGTACCAGTCATACCAGCAAGCTTCTTATACATCCGGAAGAGGTTTTGGTAAGTAATGGTTGCCATTGTCTTACTTTCCTCGTTAATCGTAACCCCTTCTTTTGCTTCAAGGGCTTGATGAAGACCATCTGAGAATCGACGGCCTTCCATGATTCGTCCGGTAAATGAGTCAACAATCTTAACTTCATCATCGGAAACCACGTAATCCTTATCACGGAGCATGATAAAGTTGGCACGCAAAGCCTGATCCAAATGGTGGGTCAAAGCCGTGTTGTCAGTATCATAAAGGTTCTTTAAGTTAAAGTACTTCTCAGCTTTTTCAATTCCTTGATCAGTTAATGAAACGGTCTTGGTTTCCAGGTCAAGCTTAAAGTCGTCGCCTTCGTGAAGGGTTTTGGCAAACCGATCTGTTCGTTGGTAAAGATCGGATGTTCCGCTCGACTGACCAGAAATGATCAATGGTGTTCTGGCTTCATCAATTAAGATGGAGTCAACTTCATCGACGATCGCAAAGTTAAGTGGCCGTTGGACCATTTGCTCTTTGTAGGCAACCATGTTGTCACGCAAATAATCAAACCCGATTTCGCCGTTGGTTGAATAAGTGATGTCGGCAGCGTAAGCTTCACGCTTCTCATCGGCATCTTTTTCGGTCGTGTTAACCCCGACCGTTAGGCCAAGCCAGTTATACAACTCACCCATTTCAGTCGCATCACGTTGAGAAAGGTACTCGTTAACCGTGACAACGTGAACTCCTTTTCCAGCAAGTGCATTTAAATAAACCGGCATCGTGGCAGTTAAAGTCTTACCTTCACCAGTCTTCATTTCCGCGATATTTCCTTCATGAAGAACAATTCCACCCATGATCTGAACGTGGAATGGATAGAGGCCCAAGACCCGTTTTGCGCCTTCACGGGCAACGGCAAATGCTTCTGGAAGCAGGTCATCCAAGGTTTCACCCTTTTGATAACGTTCCTTTAATGCCGGCGTCTTGGCTTGTAGTTCTTCATCGCTGAGTTGGCGGTATTCTTCTGCGTACGAACCGACTTTGTCAGCAATTTTGCTGAGTCGTTTGAGTTCGCGCGTATCACTTTCAACCCATTTCTTTAAAACATTAGCCATTAGTAAATTCCCTTCTAAATTAAAATACTTTTCAAATTTATAATAGTATTTGTTGACTGCATACTTAATTAGTGTAACATTTTAGGTCGCTTATGAAAACAAAAAAACAATGTATCAGCGGCATTTAACCATGATAATACATTTTGCCCGGATATGAAAGGTTTGACGCACAATTTAGCCGTGATTCATGGTTCGAAAACAAAAAAGTTGGGAACGAATCGACCTGCAATTCATCCCCAACTTTACGCAAACATTTAAATGCCCGCTAGTATCGTAAATAATTATTCTTCGCCGGTCTCAATCAAGCCATAACGGCCATCATTACGACGGTAAACAATGTTAATGCCTGAAGTTTCTGCATCTTCATAGATGAAGAAGTCATGACCCAACATGTCCATTTGAAGAATGGCTTCCTCGTTGTCCATTGGCTTCAAAGCTAATTGCTTTGTCCGAACAACTTGGAATTTGGATTCATCATCTGTATCCGCACTCACGTCTTCGGCTGGTGCAAATTCAAGGTTCTTGAATCCTTTTTCACGAGATTTGCGGTTAACCTTGGTCTTGTACTTACGAATTTGACGTTCGAGCTTATCTGTTACCAGATCAACACTTGCATACAAATCGTTAGACATTTCTTCGGCTCTCAAAGTTAAGTATGGCAAAGGAATGGTTACCTCAACTTTTGCTTGCTTATCTGGATAAACCTTCAAATTAACGTGAGCGGTATTTTTCACGTCCTTTTCAAAGTACTTCTCCAGCTTGCTGATCCGTTTTTCAACGTAATCCCGGATCGCTTGGGTTACCTCAATGTTTTCACCACGAATGTTAAAAATTAGCATAGCGTTCTCTCCCTTCACCATTAAAGGCTTAATGGTCCACTAATGAAATCACTTTCATTACTGGCTACAACTTTAGTATAATTGAAAGTTCGCATTTTAACAATCATTGGGTTTGGATTTCTTTAACGGGCCAAAGTCAATCCTTTAACATCCGTCGCTCCGGCTTGGTACAGCAAAGCCGCTGCGTGCCTGATAGTCGTGCCGGTTGTGTAGACGTCGTCGACTATTAACACCGGGGTATCTTTTATCAAATTTTTCTGTAATTTTAATAATTCAAATGGTTGAATCAAGTCTAATCGTTGCCGACGATTTT
>NZ_JAXGWW010000121.1:0-6125 GCF_040773105.1 Lentilactobacillus sp. | reverse complement strand
CTTCGGGACGAATGATTTAACCCAGTTGACCTATGGTTTTTCCAGGGATGACGTCGGCTCCTTTATGCCAGAATATATTAAAAAGGGGATTCTACCCGCCGACCCATTCCAGACAGTGGACGTTGACGGCGTCGGTGAGTTGATGAAGATGGCGGTGGAAAAGGGCCGTTTTGCCAAACCCAATCTGCCGATTGGCGTGTGTGGCGAAATTGGTGGTGATCCAAAATCAATTGAATTCTTTGAAGCAATTCACGTGTCGTATGTGTCCTGCTCGCCGTTTAGAGTTCCGGTTGCCAAATTAGCGGCTGCCCAAGCCCACATTAAGCTCAACAAGAAAAAAGACGTGATGGCGAATTTAGTTAAGAATTAGGAATTAGTATGTATGAAAAAAGATCGCCGGTGTAAAGCCGGCGGTCTTTTTTAGATGCTATCGGTTAAAAGAAGTCTCTAGGTCCATGAGGTCCCCGAGGTCCACCATGAGGGCCGCCAAAAGGTGGTCGGCCGAATGGTCCGTGGTGGCCGTGTCCGTGTGGTCCCCAAGGCTCTTCATCACGGTCAGGAAGTTTGCTCTTAAGTGAGTCGTTTAACTTATCCATCAGGTCGTTAAGTTGGGTTAATTCTTCATCAGATAATCCTTCAAAAATCTCGTCTAGCAGATCATCGGCTGAATCGTCTTCTTGAATTAACTTCTTACCTTCATCTGTAATTGCCACATTCGTCACGCGTTTGTCGTTCTCGTCAGGGGTGCGGGTGATCAGGCCACGTTCCTCTAATTTGGCCAACAGTTCCGTGAGTGAGGATGGGCGGATGTCCATAATTTCAGCGAGTTGGCTTTGAATCAAAGTGCCTTCTTTTGCCAAAATGACAAGGGCCCGGTTTTGTCCCCGTAAGTGGTAAGGCCGCTCTTGGTGTCGGGCCAGGCGTTGAGTGCCGTGCATGAAGCCAAAGAACTTGCCGAGTAATGCTCTTTTATCGTTTGTCATATTAATTCTCCTTTGAATGTTTTACTTAGGTACCTAACAATATGAAGTATACACGGAAAAATTCAGAAGGCAAGGAAAATGTTTCGGTACCTAACTAGATAAAAAATACGCGTTATATTTTCAACTGTAATTCCACTAAAGGCATGAGATGCAGGTAAAAAATGTAAATACTTGTAAACTTGACCGGATGTTTTTACACTGAGAGCAGAAATAAATGAATGGTTGCTGGGGAGACTAAATGGCGTAAAACGTTTACATTTCATATGTAAGGGCTTACAATTAGTAACCGTTCATTAAATTATATTCCCTGGGGAGGGACGTATCTTGAGAGCAAGACATTTGAGTACATTTTTTATTTTCTTCTTTGGTGCATTAGGGGGCCTTTTATTTGGATTTGATACCGGTATTATTTCTGGTGCCTCACCATTGATTGAAAGTAATTTCAATTTAGGAACTGCACAGACTGGCTTCATTGTCTCTTCAGTTTTGATTGGTTCGTCTGTTGGTGCTTTATCGATCGGGTCATTGTCTGATCGATACGGGCGGAAACGGTTGTTGGTTTTTGCTTCGATTCTATTTTTAATTGGATCTGGGCTGTCGATGTTTGCACAAGGATTTGTTTCGATGGTCATCGCCCGAATTATTTTAGGCTTTGCCGTAGGATCTGCTTCAGCTTTGACACCGGCATATTTGGCTGAATTAGCTGATGCACCGCACCGAGGCTCACTTGGCACGATGTTTCAGTTGATGATTACTTTAGGGATTCTGTTGGCCTATGTTTCCAACTTGGGATTCCTGCACCACAACTTATTAGGCTTACGTGACTGGCGTTGGATGCTCGGGTCGGCTTTGATTCCAGCGCTGATGCTGTTCATCGGTTCAATCATTTTGCCTGAGTCTCCTCGTTACCTGGTTGAAAAAGGTGATATTGATGAGGCTCGTGACGTCTTGCATGAACTTCGTGCGAAGACTAATGAGGACCCTGATAAAGAATTGGCCGACATCCAAACGGTTGCCAATCAACCAAAGGGTGGCTTAAAAGAGCTGTTCACGGTTGCCCGCCCGGCTGTGATTGTTGCGATTTTACTGATGTTGTTGCAGCAATTAGTTGGGATTAACTCAGTTATTTACTTCTTGCCACAAGTCTTTATTAAGGGATTTGGATTCCCTGAAAGCAATGCAATTTGGATTTCAGTTGGAATCGGAGTTGTGAACTTTCTTTGTACTATCTTGGCGTACAACATTATGGACCGGTTCAACCGGAAGACGATCTTGTTATTCGGTTCAATCGTGATGGCCCTTTCAATTGGCATCCTTTCAATTTTAAACTTTACGTTGAAGGTTCAAGACGCCGCTGTCCCAACCATGATTTTAATTGGGATCTACATCTTCGGTTTCGCCGTTTCATGGGGTCCAATTTGCTGGTTAATGATTGGTGAAATTTTCCCATTGAACGTTCGTGGTGTCGGAACCTCAATTGGTTCAGCTGCCAACTGGATTGGAAACTTCATTGTTTCACAATTCTTCTTGGAATTACTCCACATGTTTAACAATAACGTCGGTGGTCCATTCGCCGTCTTTACATTCTTCGCCATCGTTTCAATCTTCTTTGTCATCTTCATGGTCCCAGAAACCCGTGGGAAGACGTTGGAACAAATTGAAATGGATATGCGAAAGAACGCCGCATTAAAAGCCGCTGCCAAGTCTGCTGCTCAAGCTAAGTAAGCTGCGCTGGCAATGAAAAAAGCCTCGAGAAATTTTCTCGAGGCTTTTTTGGTCGCGGCAACTTAATCGACGCACAGACGTTTAATCGCTTCAGCGTAGATATCCATTGCTTTAAACATACTTTTCAGTTCCCAGTTTTCATTGACTTGATGCATGAAATCGGGCGTTCCTGGCAACATTGCACCATAGGCAACACAATTGTTCATGGTGCGGGCAAACGTGGCACCACCGGAAATTTGTGGCTGAGTATCATCTCCGGTGAGGTCCTTATACGTGGCCATCAGGGTTTTAACCAAGTGGCTGTCAGTTGGGACGTAGAGTGGGGCAACGTAGTCAAAAGCTTCGTAGTGTAATCCGTAAGGTTCAGCGGCTTTCTTCAGTTGCTCAATCAGCTCGTCGTGATCAACGGTTACTGGAATTCGCATATCGACTTGCATTCGGGTCTCGTCCTTGGTGATCTTCAAGCTGGAAATGTTGACGGTCAAATGGCCGGATGCTTCATCTTCGACGTCACCCAACAAATTGGTGCCGGTTGCGTCTTCTTTAAATTTCTTGCCAAAGAAATCAAGCACTTTGTTTGGGAAAACATCATCTAAGGCAATCGCCAATCGTAACACTGCATTGGTGCCTTGAGGGGCATTCATGGCGTGAACGGCTTTACCAACAACTGTAATCCCGTCCGATCCATGATCCTCATATTCAAATCCGTGCTTGTCAAGACTTGCCTTGACTTCCGCTAACTTGGGACCATTGTAAGGTGCCTTGGCAGGAACAGCGTTGAAGGCATTTTCGAGTTCGAGTGAAAGTTCGTCCATTCCTGGTCCAACCAAGTAGGACTGCTCAAGGCCTTTTTCTGCGTAAATCAACGGGAATTCTGCATCTGGTGCAATCCCAAAATCAATTGGGGATTCTTTCTCATTATAAACGGCGATGCCGCGCCAGAGGGTTTCCTCGTCAGTGCCAAAGATAAAACGAATTCGGCAGTTAAACTTGTAACCGCGGTCAACTAGAGCTTTGACAGCGAACATCGCGGCCATTGACGGCCCTTTGTCGTCTTGGGTTCCACGGCCGTAAATATAACCATCCTTGATGGTAGCGTTGAACGGATCAGTATCCCAATCATTCGGATCGCCGGCAGGAACGACGTCAACGTGGCCGATGATTCCAAAGATTTTATCGCCGGATCCAATTTCAGCATAACCATAGTGGCCTTCAGGATCTTTGAACGTCTTGAAGCCATTTTCTTCGGCAATCTTCAAAACTTCGGTCAGTGCGTCATCAATCCCTTGTCCAAATGGTGTGGTTTTGGAAACGGTTTGGGGATCGTTGGCTGAAGGCTTGCTGACGAGACGTTTTAAACCTTCAACGGCGGCATTCTGTTCGGTTTCAGTAACTAATTTTTCTGACATGTGTGTTGTGCCTCCTAAGTTGTATTGTTTATGAACTTATTTTTTGAAATGAGTTTCTTTGAGCTGTAATCCGCACCTAAGCCAACTTCCAGTGAAATCAAGGTGGATTTCACCGGAAGTTGGCTTAGTGCTGGTAGTTAATACATACGTGCTACGACGACTGCAAACGAATGGCAGTGTCTGGTGTTTAAGCGTTTTGAGTCATACCAAACGTGTTCCTCAAACCAGACTTCTTCGCTTAATGTGATAAGCAGCTGTTCGTCTATTACCTAGTGGAAACGTGTTCCTCAAACCAGACTCCTCCGCTTAATCCGATAAACAGCTATGGCGCAAAGACAGCGCCATAACTGTTTATCACATTAATGCTCCGACGACCGCAAACGAAGTGCAACGTCTAGTGTCTGAGTCACACTCTCTTTAAATAACCGCCATCACTCCCAAGAATATTGCAGTCGCTAAGAACAAGTAGATCATCAGTTTGAACATGAATTTCCACCACGTTGTGATATTGACGTGCGCGATCGTTAACGCACCCATTACGACACCCGAAGTTGGGGTAATCAGGTTTACCCAGCCGGATGCACTTTGGTATGCTGTTACGACCAAGCTTGGATCAACGCCCGCAAACTTACCCATTGGTCCGATGATTCCCATAGTCGCAGCTGCAAGGCCCGACGTTGATGGAATCAAGAAGGACATTGGGATGTAAAAGACGTACGCCAAAATGATGAAGACAACTGAACCGAGGTTGGATAATCCCATTTCACCCCAGTGCAGAACCGTTGCGGTAATGTTTCCGTCATTCATAACGACTTGAATTCCACGCGCAACGGCAACAACGATCGCAACGCCCATGAAGTCGCTCATTCCTGCTAAGAATGATTCAATAAACGTTGACTCCTTCATTTTGAAGACAAACATTACAACGATTGCCATCAAGAAGAAGAGGGTGGTGATTTCGGTAAAGTACCAGGAACCAAACGGTGTTAAGTTTGACCCGATCAAGCTTCCCAGGAACGGAACGCCTTGGAGCCATTTAGTGAAGCTGGTAAAGAATGTCCAGTTCTTGTTAATTTGGTCCCATGGGATGAGCCCCATGATCATAATTAAGAAGGTCAATCCAAACATCCAAAGAACGGCTTTTTGACGACCGGTCATTTTGGTACCGGGCTGGTCTTCATGGTTCAATGCGAACCGTTTCAGATCTTCCTCACGCTGCTCAAAGACATAGGACCTCGATGGATCCTTTTCAATTTTAGCAGCATATTGATAAACGAATAGGATACTAATTGTCACAACGATGATAAACAGAACCGCCCGGGAAATAATACCGTCACCGGGTGAAATGTGAAGGGTTTGAGAGGCAACACCGGTCGCAAACGGGTTAACCGTTGAGGCCAAGCAACCGACTTGAGAACCAACCAAGACGATCGAGACCGCAACCAGCGAGTCAAATCCAACACCAATCATGACTGGAATCAATAGTGGATAAAAGGCGATGGTTTCTTCAGCCATCCCATAAGTTGATCCACCAAGGGCAAACAAAATCATCAGTAAGGGAATTAAAACTTTTTCCTTGCCTTTATACTTTGAAACAACGGTGGCAATTCCATCATCAAGGGCTTTTGTCTGGTTGACAACGCCCAAGAATCCACCAATGACCAAGATAAATAGAGAAACAGAGATGGCACCTTCAGTGGTGTCGTTTCCGACCATTCCATAGATCGGGGCTGAAAAGACGTCCCAAATACCTTGAGGGTTAGAGGCAACCGCCTTATAAGTATGGGCAATAATGTTGCCGGCTTTATCAGTCGAGTACTGCCCAGCTGGAATGATCCAAGTTAAAATTGCAACGAATATAATAATCAGAAATAAGATCGTGTACGCTGAAGGCATCTTAAATCGACGTTTCTTCGGAGTTGATTGTTGATTTTGCATATTGTTCACTTCCTTTTCCTTTACTGACTAAATTTTACAAAAAATCTATAAAGATTTTGTGAAGAAAAAT
>NZ_JAXGWW010000120.1:0-6142 GCF_040773105.1 Lentilactobacillus sp. | reverse complement strand
GCGAACAGATATTGATAATTATACAGAACAGGACGTTGAACACTGCCAAAAGCAGTTAAATCAACGTCCTCGCAAAGTGTTAAACTATGAAACCCCATATGAAGTATTTTTTGACAAACCGTTGCACTTAGTTTGACAATTCGCCGTTGCCATTTCTCTGGAAATATGACACACTTTGATTGATGAGACACGAATTGGGGGATGAATGCGGTTTGGATATTTTATACTGTGGAGATGACCACATGTTTTCGGGGTTGATTATTTCAATCCTCTCACTGACAAAACACGCGCAAGAACCACTCAACATCTACATTTTAACTGGACAATTGTATAATCGTCATCAGCAATTTCAAGCGCTGACTGACGATCACGCAGCCTTTTTGAATCAACTGGTCAAGCGGGAAAATGTCGATAGTGGCGTTACCAAAATTGACATTACCACTCAGTTTGAGGCGGATTTGCCCAAGGCGAACATCAACACGTTATTCACGCCCTATAGTATGTTGCGGCTGTATAGTGATTTGGTGCCGCAATTTTCCGATCGGATTCTGTATTTGGACGCTGACGTTGTGTGTCGCCGGCCGTTTGAAGATTTTTATCATCAATCACTGGCAGGAACTGATTTTGTTGGCGTATTGGATCATTACGGTCGTTGGTTCGTACATCATCAACAGAGAGCATTTGATTACATTAACTCGGGGATGCTCCTGATGAACCTGGATATGATCCGACAAGACAAATTACTGGCCCGCTGCCGGGAATGCTGCCGAAAATGGCCGATGATTATGCCGGACCAGTCCGCGATGAATAAGCTGGCCAAGCACAAGGCTTTTGCCCCTGAAAAATACAATGAGCAGCAGGATGTTCAATCTGACACCGTTTTTCAGCATTTCTCCACCCGCTGGAAATTATGGCCGATCGTCCACACGGTTTCGGTCAAGCCTTGGGAAGTTGATAAAGTTCACCAGCAACTTCATTTGCATGAATATGATGATATTTTAGCCGAGTATCAGGAGATTATGGCTGAATTGGATGCTGAAGGGGAATTGAAAACTGAGTGAGGGTGCGATGCGAGATGTGTTGCTCTTAGAATCTTAATGAACGAGCTGATTATTCCTGTTTTTGGAATGATTGGCTCTTTTTATATTTTGTCTTGATTGGATTGGTGTGCAGGAAGTGGAAGAATTATCGATTGGTTGGTGGGGTTAGGGGATTTTGAGATCCCTCCGGCCTTTAAAATACGCTCCGACGCAACTGAGGCTAACTTCTAAGTGCACTTTAATTAAAGTCCCAAACCCAGGGACTTCAATCAAAGTACCCTTAGAAACCGCCTCACCCGTTGCTCGTCGCGCTCTGATTTTTCACATACTCCCTATACAAAGGAGTCGTCTTCACTAACTGTTGGTGGGTTCCCTGGCCCGTTACCCTGCCGTTTTCTATGAAATAAATTTCGTCGGCGTTGGTAATTGTGCTTAGCCTGTGGGCGATCACCAATGTTGTTCGATTGGCCATCAACTGGTCCAGCGCTTTTTGGACCATCATTTCGGACTCGGAATCCAGGCTCGCCGTTGCTTCATCCAACATTAAGATTTTTGGATTACGCAGGAAGGCCCGGGCAATCGCCAATCGTTGGCGTTGGCCCCCCGATACCTTGACTCCACGCTCACCGACTTCCGTGTCCAAGCCCCGAGGCATCTTCTGGACAAATTGCGTTGCGTAAGCCATTTCCAAGACATGCCAAAGCTGTTCATCGGAAAAATGCCCCGGCAAACCATAGGTTAAATTGTAACGAATCGTTCCAGACATGATCGCAGCGTCTTGGCCGACCAGGCCGATTTGCTGGCGCCAATCGGCAAGTTGAATATCAGTAATATTGGTATTGCCAATCGTGATGCTGCCCTCGTTAGGTTCATAAAAACGTTCAATTAAGCTGAAAATGGTTGATTTGCCACCGCCGGATGGTCCGGCAAAGGCAATGACCGAATTGGGTTCTGCCGTAAACGACACGCCGGATAAAATGGGGTGATGCTGATCATAAGAAAAACTGACGTGGTTCATCTGAAGTGTTTGATCGCCAATATCCAAATCCGTTCCAGTCAGACGATCTTCTTCATGAGTTTGCAATAATGCCTGGATTCGAGTGGTTGAGCCACTTGCCTTGGCAACATCAGACATGAATTGGCCGAGAACCGCAAATGGACTAATCATTTGAACCAGGTACATCAGAAATGAAAATAAGGTCCCAATATCAATGGCACCTTCCCGAACCCGGATCGCACCATAGCCCAGAATTTCCAGGACCATGGCCATCATGACCATGCCCATTACAGGTCCGGCAATTGAATCATAGATCGCTTCTTTTAACCCGATGCGATAAAGGCGATACATCCGTTTATCGCCGGCTGTTCGTTCTAAGTTTTCTGCGGTAGACGATTTGACTAGACGGACTTCGCCCAGCATTTCACCGGCTTTACCATTGAGATCTGCCAGTGCGTCCTGTCTCGCTCTGGCAACTTTGTGGGATTGGCGGACAATTGGCAGCAGGCAGATCAAGACGAGCGGAACGGCGATAAACATAATGATAGTCATCCGCCAGTCCATGATGAGCATTAAGACCAATGCGCCAACCAGTTGCAGAATCGAAGTTGCGGTTTTGGGAACCGAATTGGCCAACAGTTCCTTGACCTGTGTGGAATCATTGACCAACCTGGACGTTATTTCGCCAGATTTGGTTTGGTCAAAATAACCCACCGGCAGGGTTAAGATTTTATCCCAAAGTGTTGTTCGCAGCTTATAGACGACGTCTTCACCGAAGAAGCCTAAAATACTGCCGGAAAAGGCTCCAATAATGGTACTGAAAACGAATAGTAAAATGACGGCAACGATTAGGCCGACATCCATTGAATGACCGATTGAGTTGATGATCCCCTTGGCGATGCCGGGAACCATCAATTGCATCGCCGTTGCGACAACTCCTAGAAAAAAGCCAAGCAGCAGTTGCCAGTAACGGGGGTGAATTCGGTTGATTAGGCCCATAAATGTTTTAAAGTTAAACTTGGTATTGTTCTTGGACTGAGCTTGCATCAAAATTATCCCCTAAATCCTTCTAATGATGTGTATACATCCATTGTTATCCCAAATATCCTAGCATAGCAAGCCTTAATTTTACACCAATTTCATCATTTAAAGGGCGATTTTTAGTGAATTGCCATTTTTAAACGTCCCGTATGATAAAATAATGTCATATTTGGGGTAGAATGGTTCTGTTCATGATTTTAACTTCTCGGAAGAAAGGATGACATTGGTAATGACTAAACGGACATCAAAAGTGTTTACGTATCATGATTTTGATGATGACGTGGTCTTTACCAAAAATCAAAATGCCACCATTCCTGAGGGCTACATTTGGCTGCATCAAAATTGGTTTTACCGCGTAACGGCGACGGTCGTCTACTGGGTGGCGGTTGTTGTCAGCTTCGTTTATTGTCGGCTGTATTTGCGGACGTCTTTTCGAAACAAACGGTGTCTGCGCACCCAAGGCAAACGGGGCGCCTTCATTTATGCCAACCATACCCAGCCGCTGGGGGATGCACTTTTACCGATGCTGGTCGCAATACCCCGGCGGGCGTATCCGATTGCGGAACCTGCCAACCTTGGTATTCCAATCGTCGGTCGTCTCTTGACGATGGGTGGTGCGTTGATCCTACCCGCGAAATTATCACAAATGATCCAATTCCAGCGGGCGATGAATGCTCGATTGGACCAGCATCAACGAGTGTTTATCTATCCCGAAGCCCATGTTTGGCCGTATTACACCAAGATTCGTCCGTTTCCAGTTGGCGCATTCCATTATCCAGTCGCTGCCGACCTGCCCAGCTACAGCATGACGATTACATATCAAAAAGGCCGACTGTTGAGCCGACCCAAGCAGGTGGTATACTTCGACGGTCCGTTTATGCCGGACAAGTCACTTCCGCGTAAACAACGCCAACAAAAACTCCACGATCAGATTCATGCCCAAATGGTGACCCGCAGTCACCAAAGCAACGTGTCATTTATGACCTACCAGCATCAATCACATTGATTTAAGGGGGATTCATTATGGAAAATCAAACCGTGCCAATTTTTTACGCTGTCGATGACAATTATGCACCTTATCTGGCAGTTTCACTGGCTTCACTGGTCGCGCATACATCACCGGACAGGCATTACCAGGTGATTGTGTTGTGTGATGATCTCAATACCGACAATCAAGGGCGGCTTAAAGCCTTTGAAACGGACAACCTCAAAATTCAGTTTGTTTCAATTAATGACCGCTTGAAGCAAGAAATTACTGATAAGAATAACAAACTACGCAGTGACTACTTTACCTTTACAATTTATTTCCGGCTGTTTATTGCTGAATTGTTCCCCAAATTGGATAAGGCGCTCTACCTGGATGCGGACACGGTGGTTTTAAAGGACGTGGGTGAATTATTTGATACCCAGCTGGGGGATAACCTGGTTGGCGCAGTGCCGGATCACTTCATCGGCCACACTCCGGAAACGATTGACTATGCTGAACAAGCCGTTGGGATTGATTCACAGAAATACGTTAATTCCGGCGTGTTGTTGATGAACCTGGCTGAAATGCGCCGTTCAAAATTCGCTGAACACTTTTTGCAGCTCTTGAACAAGTACCATTTCAAGAGTTTGGCCCCGGATCAGGACTACATGAATGCCATCGCGAGAAATCGAATTTATTATTTGAACCCGTCATGGAACATCCAAATCACCACGCCACAGGATGTTGACCCCTGGCTGATTCACTATAACTTATTTGCCAAGCCGTGGCGCTATGATGATGCCCCTCGACAAAGCTATTTTTGGACCTATGCCAAACAAACCGATTACGAGACCATGTTAAAACAGCAGCTCGCAGATATGAATCCTAAAGAAGTTGCCCGTGATCAGAAGAATCAGTCCGATTTGATTCAATTAGCCGTTGATATTATTAAGACCCCAACGACATTTTACGCAAGGGCCAAGCAAGGAGTAAAAATTGCCCTATGACTTTTACACCGGTAAAGCTTGGCGAGCGTGACAAAGTGATTCAAAACATTGCTGAAAACGTCCGTCAGGGAAAATTTAATCAAAAAGTCGAACTACATGATCCAGTACTGACACTTACCGAGCAGCATGAGGTGTTGGACCACTTCTTGAAGCTTCACCAAACTAAACGTTATCATTGGCGGGCAGCCGAAGCCCGGTCGGTCATGAATATGGCTGCGAGGATGATGAATCCCAATTTAAAAGTTGAGGGGACTGACAATTTAAAGGCATTGGAATGGCCGGCAATCATTACCTGTAACCACTTTAGCCCGATTGACAGCCTGCTGGTTCGATCAGCCCTGAATCAACCTGATTTGTCGATTGTCGTTGAGCTCACCAACCTTAAAATGCCCGGGATGCTGGGATTTTTGATGACATACGCTGATACGATACCTGTCAGCGACAGCGTCAATTACATGGGCAAGGGGTTTATTGCCCTTTTGCAAAGTAGCTTGGCACGCAAACAGTCAATTCTAATTTATCCGGAACGGGAAATGTGGTTCAACTATCGCAAACCGCGGCCGCTTGAACGGGGAGCGTACTACTACGCCGTTAGATTGAATGTGCCAATCGTGTCCTGCTTTGTTTCGATGGTTGACGCCCCGACCAAATCGGATCCGCATGGCATCAATTATACGGTCCATGTGTTACCGCCAATTTATCCGGATGCGGTCGAAAAGTCGGCCACATCACAGCGGGAAGCTGCCGAAAAGATGCGCCAAATTGATTACCAACAAAAAGTTGCTGCCTATGAAAAGGCCTATGATCGTCAATTCACTAAGGATTTTAGTCCAGACGACATTGCTGGTCATTATCAATAACTAAATGGACAACAAAAAGGCATGACCGTGAACAAAATGATCTTTCATTCACAGTCATACCTTTTTTAGGATCGAATAACGAATTAGTTAGGTAGATTGCAAATTTAATCCGAATTTTTGGACAAATTTGTCAGCATAACCTGATACGGTGTTTGCCAGTCGAGTATTTTAAGCGGTCGCTGGTTAATTTGGAGTAACGTCGTCGTTAAATCTTGAGCACTAATGTGCTC